>NZ_CP102083.1:600000-765084 GCF_024582715.1 Mycoplasma sp. 2045 | reverse complement strand
TAAGTTATAAACAACCTTAACAACATAGTTATGCTAAAGTTATCCACAACTAAAGTGTCTAAAATGTAAGTAAAAAAGCACTTATTAACATATTTATATTTTATTGTTTTAAGTATGTGGATAACTTATCAAAAACAATCCAATTTGACACCTAAAATAAAGGGTGATATATAAAAATTAAATCTTTATAATTTAAATAAATAGATAGAAAGTAAGGAGAGAAAATGAAGGGTAAATTTATTAAGCAAATTAAAGGTGGTAAGGAATTAGGTTGAGCACTTATGTTATTTTTACCTGAAGGTAAAAGTCAAACATTCTTAGTTTTTGTTACAAATGTTTTTCCAAATTTATATAAAAAATATGAAGTTGAGTTTGGAGATAATCCTAAAGCTAGTTACAAAAACTCAAAAATTATTAAGAATTTAGAGTTGATAATCGAAGATGTGCAAACAGATTGAGTTGATTATCTTTCAAAAAATGTACCTAACATTGGAAAATTAACTGCCAAAAAAATAATTGATGAATTTGGACAAGATTTATTTACTAAACTAGCAGATATTGAAAATTATAGAGATGAATTGTTAAGTGTAATTACTGATAAACAACTAGAATCATTAGTTAAATATTATGAAGAAAATAGTGCAAGATTAAAATCGCTACTAAACTTAACTGAAGAAGATAAGAAAAATATAAATTTATTTAATAACCCAAGAGTTAGTGATTTAGTTGAAAAATTAGCAACTATTCACGGTTCTAGAGAATTTAACTTCATTGAATATTACAAAAACAACTCTCCTTATTACTTGTTTATAGATAAAGTAATTGATGATATTTTTAAAGTTGATACTTTTGCATTCTTATTGAATTGAACTAAAGAAAATTATCAAAGATACATAGCTTACTTATATAAAGTTGTTTGAGATTTAGAAACTCAAAACAGTACAATTTTTGATTTAGACACATTGCAAGTGAAATTCAAAAAAGCTATTGAAGATGCGAATATAAAATGAAATTCATTAATAAATGAAGAAGAAAGTGATTTTGCATTCATAAAAGACGAAATTGATGTAGATATCATTTTTGAAAGATTTATTAGAGATGAACATTTAATTCAAGTTTTACCTGGTTTCTTTACTTTGAAAGCCACATTTGATAAAGAAGCATATATTTACAACAGATTAATGAAATTAGCTAATTCAGAATTAATTTGCAAATTAAAACCTGAAGCTATGATTGATTTGAAATTCTTATCAAAGCAACAAAAAGCTGCTTATGATAATTTCATAAACAAAAATATTTCAATAATAAGTGGTGGACCAGGAACAGGAAAAACATTTGTTATTAAGCATATTTATGAAACGTTAAAGAAAAACAAAGTTAAAGCAAATGAATTCGCTATCTTAGCACCGACAGGCAGAGCTGCAACTAATGTTTCTATAAAGATTAAACATCAAATTAGAACAATTCACAGCTACCTACAAATAGCTAATACTGATGAAAAAATTTCTTTAGCTAATTTAGAAGAAATTGTTGATTTAAGAATTTTAATTATTGATGAGTTTTCAATGATTGATGTTAACTTATTAGATAAATTGTTAAAAGCAAGTCCTAAATTAGAAAAGATTGTTTTAATTGGGGATGCTTTTCAGTTACCAGCAATTGGACCAGGTAACTTATTAGATGATTTAATTTTTTCACAAAATATACCTACAACATACTTAACTAAGTTTTATAGAAGTGATTCAGAAACAATTTGAAAACATTTTTCAAATATTAACAGAGGTGAAGTTGATGATTCAATGTTTAAACCTTCTGAAGTTGATTTACTTAAAGTAGATAACAAAAACTTTCATAATGATTTATTAACGCTATATACAAAAGAAGTTGAAAAATTCGGAATTAATAACGTTATTATCCTTATTCCAACTTACAGACATCAATATGGAATTAATGAAGTTAATAAGAAAATTCAAAATGCAATAAATAAAAATGATGTTTTTGCAACAAATTGAAAAAACTATAGTCAGATTGAATATAGAATAAACGATAAAGTTATGCAGTTAGAAAATAGAAATAACGAAAATATTTCTAATGGTGATATTGGTTATATAACTGATGTTGTTTATGAGGATGCAACTTCTAAATCAGGTAACAAAAAAGTTAAGAAAATTAAAGTGACTTTCTATAGAGGGGATGAATGAAAAAAAGAAATTGAGTATTCATTAAGAGAATTTCAAGAACAAATTCAACTTGCATATAGCACTACAATTCACAAATTCCAAGGTAGTGAAATTGACTCTGTTATTATGGTGATTCATAATGAACACGCATTTATGCAAAGCAAAAAAATGCTTTATACAGGTGCATCAAGAGCAATTAAACACTTGCAAATATTTATTGACCAAAGTGTTGATTACAAAAGTTTAATTGAAAGAATACACGCAACAAGTGCTAATCAAGTGCATACAAACTTAAGATTCTTTATCCAAACAGAAAGAAGGGTGTAATGAAATTAATAGTTGGTTTAGGTAATCCAGGAGATAAATACAAATACACTAGACACAATGTTGGTTTTATGGTTATTGATAAAATCTGTAAACAAATGGGTGTCGAGTTAAACAAATCTAAATTTAATGGAGAATATGTTAAGTTAGATGATTTAATAATTGCAAAACCAATGACTTATATGAATAAATCAGGTGAATTCGTTCAAGCAATAGCTCAATTTTTCAAAATTAATCCTGATGATATTTTGGTTATTCACGATGAAAAAGACTTTCCACTAGGAAAAAGTGCAATTAAAATTGGTGGTTCAGGAGGAAGTCATAACGGTGTTTTAAATATTGTTCAAATGCTTAATACTCAAGAATTTAAAAGATTAAAAATTGGAATTAATACAGAACACAGAGAACCATTAAGAGATTTTGTTTTAGGTAATTTTACACCTGAGCAAATGTTGGTTTTAGAACCTGTGTTAAATAAAGCTGCTGAAGCTTCAATTTCATTTGTCTACAATGATATCCTAACTGTTATGAACAAATACAATGTCAAATCAAAAAACTAAATATTTACTAGCTGTTAGCGGTGGACCAGACAGTATGTTTATGTTGGATGAATATAAAAACAAAAACATAATTGTTGCTCACGTTAATTACAATCAACGTGCTGATAGTGGTTTAGATCAAAAAGTAGTTGAAGATTTTTGTAAGAGGCATAATATCATGTTTTATGTTTTAGAGTTATCTAAAAATGATTATGTTAAAGGTAACTTTCAATCTTGAGCTAGAGAGCAGAGATACAAATTTTTCAAAGAAGTTTATGTGAAAGAAAATTGTGACAAATTATTAATTTCTCATAATAAAGATGATTTTTTTGAGACTGCATATATGCAAAAGCAGTCTAAAAGAAATGTTTTATTCTACGGAATAAAACAATCAAATCTTATTAATGGAATTAATATTTATAGACCTTATTTATTTAAGTATTTTAAAAATACAATAACAAAGAAAAATCAAAAAAATCACACACCTTTTTGTTTTGATTACACGAACAATTTACCTAAATATTCAAGAAATAAAATAAGGTTGGATTTCGCTAAAAAAACGCTCTATAAAAATACATTTATAGCTTGTACACTAGTAAAAAACTTCTTTTTAAGTTTCAAAAGAAAAAAAATTCAAAAAGAATTTCAAATTTGAAAAGAATCAAGATTTAAGCAAGATGTTTTTGAAAAACTCAAGCACAAAAAACATTTAGTTTATCAATACATTCACACATATTTTTCTGATGAAAACATTGAATTAAGCTCATTGAAAATCAAATCAATTATTGATTTTATTCTGTCTAAAAACAGAACTTCAAAATACCTTTTAAAGAATGGTTTATATTTTGTCAAATTAAAGGGTGAATTGCTAAATTAATAAGGTATAATATAAAAAATATTAAATAATAAAACATCTCAAAGAAAGGAGATAAAATGCCAAGAAAAAGACGTTGACCTGGTATATTGATAGCTTTTGTTGTTGTTTTAATAATATCAGTTGGACTTTACTTAATTATCAGTAAGCTAACAGGTCCTCAAAATATTTCAACAAGCAAATTTGTTGAATACATCAAGGATGCAGCAAATAGTCAAGATGATGGAACATACTTTAAATTAATTAAGTTTGATCCTTTCACTAACCAAATGCACGGTACCCTTATAAAAAATAATAGTCAACTTGAGATTGTTGCACCTGGTTCATTCAACTTCATAAATGAAGTGTATGAAATTAAAGATCCTCTTAAAGAAGCAACAAAATTTGTAAATAATGGTGTGGTAAGTTCAGGAGAAATTCAAAATGCATCAGCACCACAACCAGGATTCTTCTCAACATACATTCTTCCATTTATTCCTACATTATTATTCCTTGGAATAATGTTCTTTATTTTTAGATCACAAGCTAAAATGATGTCAGGACAAGGTGGGGCTATGTTCGGTGACAATAGTCCTGCTCAAATTATTAAATCAGATAAAAAATTCTCTGATATTGCAGGAAATAAAGAACCAATTGAAGAAATTTCAGAAATAGTAGATTACTTAAAAAATCCTAAAAAATATGAAGTGTCAGGAGCTAGAATGCCTAGAGGTATCCTTTTAGGAGGTCCTCCTGGTACAGGAAAAACTTTATTAGCTAAGGCAACAGCAGGAGAAGCTGATGTTCCGTTCTTCTTTGTATCAGCATCTAACTTTGTTGAGTTATTTGTTGGTATGGGGGCTAAAAGAGTAAGACAAGTTATAGCAGAAGCACGTAAAAATGCGCCAGCAATTATTTTTATTGATGAGCTTGATGCTATTGGTAGAACAAGAGGAAGTGGTATTGGTGGAGGTCACGATGAACGTGAACAAACACTTAACCAACTTCTTGTTGAAATGGATGGTATTAAAGAAAACTCAGGGTTATTGTTTATTGCAGCTACAAACCGTACAGACGTTTTAGACCCTGCTTTAACAAGACCTGGACGTTTTGATAGGGTTATTACAGTTGGATTACCAGATGTAAAAGAACGTGAAGCAATTTTAAAACTACACGCTAAGGGTAAACGTATTTCAAATGATATTTCGTTTGAAAATGTTGCAAGAAGAACACCTGGTTTCTCAGGAGCTCAATTAGAAAACGTAATTAACGAATCTGTTCTTTTATCAGTTAGAGAAAATACAGGTATTATTACAAGAGATCAAATCGATGAGGCAATCGATAGAGTTATGGCTGGTCCGGCTAAAAAATCTAGAACTATTACTAAGGAAGAATTAATATTAGTTGCTTACCACGAAGCAGGACATGCTGTTGTTGGTATAAAAGTTCCTGGTGGTAATAAAGTTCAAAAGATTACTATTATCCCACGTGGTCAAGCTGGTGGATATAACTTAATGATGCCTGAAAATGAAAAATACAACTATACTAAAGAAGAATTATTAGCTTCTATAGCAAGTTTTATGGGTGGTAGAGCAGCAGAAGAAATTATTTATGGAGAAGATAAAATTTCAACAGGTGCTGCAGATGATATTTCGAAAGCAACAGCGATTGCTAGAAGAATGGTTACTGAATTTGGTATGTCTGATTTAGGTCCAATTAAATATCAAGAAGAAGAAGGTTCTCCGTTCTTAGGGAAAACTTTAGCTACAAGTTCATCAATTTCTAACCAAATTAGTCATGAAATTGATCTTGAAGTTAGAAAAATAATGTTAGAAGCTAAAAATATAGCTACAAAAGTTATTAAGAAAAATAGAGAACTTTTAGAGTTGATTAAAACTTCATTACTTGAAAAAGAAACAATTGTTGCAGAAGAAATTGAATACATTGCTAAAAACTTACAATTACCTCCTGAAAAAGAAAAATCAGAAGAAAAAGCTAGTTCTGTAGGTTTAGATGAATTGATTGAAATGACTTCTGACCCTAATATTGGACAAAGTACACAGACTGATTTTTACGATAATAAAGAAGAAAGTATCTCTACTGACTTAGTTTCAAATGAAGTTATTGATAGTGATAATTCAGTTACAGAAGAAGCAACTGAAATTGAAAAATTATAGTGATTAAACAACTGGTTTTCCGGTTGTTTTTTTATATAAAAATGCTTTATAATTAATAAATTAATTATAAGTAAATTTTTAAAGGTGGATTTTATGAAGAATTTGTTTAAAGAAGTCTTTAAGTCATTATTTAAAAACAAAGCTACTGTTATAGGGTTAACTATCCTTGTATTTTTAACAGCAGGAGTTTTCACTGTTTTAAATGATGCTGCTAAATCAATGAAGCAACAATATGAAGCTGCTAAGAAAAAATCAGTTTCACACAATATTACAATCGATTTAAATCTATCAACAAATGCGAAAGCATACAATGATGGATATTTTGTTAACGGACTTTCTAAATCAGATTCACTTGTTTACGAAAATAAAAGTGTTTATGATAAAGGGATTAACTATATAACGGATAATTACAAAAAAGAAGGTTATGTAATTGACTTAACAAGAATTACAGATTCATTTATTCCGTTAAGTTTATTTGTTGATGAGGAAAAATATAAAGACAAATACATTGATAGAGTTGACTTTATAAAAATCTACAACACTTATGACTTCAAGAATGAAAACGCAAGTTCATTAACATTGGATTTTGATAAAGCCATCAAAACAATGAGAATGAAAACTGATTTCATTGTTAACTTATACAAAAAAGAAAATGACTCATATTCACCTGTTACAACACAAGTTGTTTTAAATTTAAATGACCACTTTGTGCTTGATAAAACTTATAAATTAGAAGACATTGGATACATTACAACAGATACTGAAAGTAATGTTATTCTTTCTCAAGTTAAAACTTTATTCTTAAATATTGTCACAAAAGAAGCTACTTTTGACATGGTTAAAGGTAAAGAATGAATGTATGAAGGAGTTTGTTTAAGTGTTGAACCAGCAACACTTGCTGACAAACTTGGTTTTGATAAATATCAAAATAACAATTACATTTTCATTCTTAATAAAGATAAAAACTCAACTTTAATCAACATTCCAGAGGATGCTAAACCAACTGATGTTGTTAATGTTGAATTAAATTCAGAATTTGATTATTCATCTTTATATGATGAATCAAGAACATTAGATAAACCGATTCCATTTGTTTTTGAAACAAATCATACTTACAACATTCCTTTAAAATGAGCTGCAAAACAAGAGGAATACACATACTACCAAAGAAGAGTTTATGAATCAACATATGTAGATCCATTCAAGAAAAACTGAGATGGAGCATATGTTACATTTATGGAGAATTTAATTAAAGGAAACAATGGTGAATTACCATCAGAATTTAAAAAATTCTCATATTGAAATAAAAACTCACTTAAATACTTTATCCACTTTGATGAACAAGGTGTTTTAAAAGAAAACAAAGAGTTAATTTATGAGAACAATTCAGTTCTTACATATGATTTAACATACAATGAGCAACTTAGATTAGCTGATTTATCAGACCAACCAGGTTATTTAGATAGAGACTTTGCTATTAAAGAAATTATTATTAATGACTTAAAAACTCTTATTTTAAAAATTTATAACTTCACAAGAAAAGAAGTTGACAACCATCCAGAGTACAAGAGTAGAGTTCCGGAAATTGATGCATTAGCTAACGATGTAAACACAAGATTGCAAACTGCATCAATTAACAAATCACAATCAGTTTCAGAATTAACTGATATTTACAACAAGTTACTTAATGATGTAAGTGCTATTGTCCCAAACAATGTTTTACTTTTACCGGTGTTAAATTATGAAAAGAGAACAAAGATTCCTAATTATGCAGAATATGCATTTGATGGATATAAAACAATTGCACAAATTGAAACATCAAGAGATAGATTAACAGAAGAAGAATTTGACAATTTATCTAATAAAAGAATCTGAGATATCACATTCACAAAAATTAAAAATGGTGCTTTAGATATTGTTAAAAAAGATATCTACAACCAAGTTTCAGAAAAAGTTGGTGCAGATAACATAGGTATCAAGAAATCAATCACAATTGATGCATTCGACACATCTAAAAATGAAAAATTCGTATATCACTTTGTTAATATGGGTGATAATGAACAAAAGATCGATGGAATCAAAAACAATATAAACAAACTTTTCAATGAAATTGATAATCCAACAGGTTTATTTAATCTTTATTCAAATGTTGATGGTTACTTCAAAACTAGAGAATTACCATATTATGCAATTCACAAGATTTTAGGTGAAATTATTAATAACGTCATTCCATATGAAAAATACGTTTCATTAGATATGACATATGGACAAGTGAAAATTTATCAAAACTACCCAGAAACTAAATTATCTGAAGTTTGAGATAGATCAAAAATTTACAAATTAGCAAAATTTGTTGGAACAGAAACAGATGCGCAAGGTAATCTATTACCTGATAGCGACTTTAATCAATTTGCTGAATTAGGAATTACTTTTGCTCCATCAAGAGAACAAGATACATACTACATAATTAAACCTGTTTATGATGCTAATAAAAAGTTACTTTACTGACAAAATGTTTCATTATCAAGAAAAGGTGTTTCTGAATTTGATAAAGAACGTTTATCAACTGGTAGATTAACTTGAGAAGAAACAGATTCATACTTAGAAAACAATAAATTGACATTAATGGCAAAAATCAATCCAGAAGGATGAGTTGAACATAGTAATGAATTTGATAATGTTGTTTACTTACCTTTTGGTTATAGAGCACCATTAAGTGATGTTTTAAATGAAGCGGCTACACAACAAACTTTAAATAAAGCTTTTGAAAATATCCAAAAAGTATTGTTAGATAGCGATTTAACAAAACAAGGATTTTTAACTAAAGACATTATTTATGCATTTATTGAAGCTACTGAATATTCAGCTAATATAAATAAATTTGCAACAATTTTCTCATCAGGACGTATTGATTTAGGAATTATTCCTAAATTGTTCCTTGATTTCCTTTACAAGTTATCACACAATGTAAATGGTGATTATGCAAATAAACTTATTATTAACTTATTTACAAACTTAAGAAGATTTATTGCACAAAAAGATACTCTTGAAGAAAGAAAACAATATTTAACTGAGCAAATCCAAAAATTATTTAATGTTTTAAATGTACTTGGTGTAGAAATTCCGGTTAAAGTGGGGACTTTATCAAAATTTATTAAAGATCCTGTTGTTATGCTTGATTCAATTATTGGAATTATTGAATCAGTCAACTTCGTTAAATTCACAGAGCAATCAAACGATTTTTTCTTAAATGAACATGATCATTTAGTTGATAAAGAAATTACAAAAGCTGATGGAACTAAAGAAATTGTTAAGTACGTAAGAAAATTATCAACACTTGAATTAATTGAATGATTTATTAGATCAGTTGATCAAAAAGCATTCAAAACACATTTATTTGACTTATTAGATAATATTAACATTGCTTTATTAGCTGATGTTAATGATCAAGCTAACCCATTATATGACGTATTTAATTCATTTATGCCTCAACTTAAACCTATTTGACAAATTATTAACTTGTATCCAGGTTCAGCTGATAAATCATTTAAAAACGTTATAGATTGAACTAAGTATGTAATTAACTTATTTGATTTCGACATCTTTATTGATGCTGTTTTAAGCAAAAAACGAATGTTCTACACTGAACATCAAAGTGTAGATAGAGTAAACAAATATGCGACATCAGGAGTTGAATCAAAAGACTTTATTTATGGACTTATTAAATCATTATTTGCATTACCAGGTTCAAATAAATCATTTAAAGAATCAATTATTTCAATGTTTAACCTTTCAGATAAAGGGACAAATATTGAAATTGATGACAACGGATTATATTTAACAATTCCAGTTGCAGATGATGAAAAATTAGACTACTTTGACCTTCTTAACATCTTTATGTCTCCTCAACCTTCTTCAACAACTGAAGCAGGAGCAGATACTAATACATCTACATCAACTCAAAATTCATTAAGTTTATTTGACAAACTTTACAACTTTGTTCACTCATACAAAGTTAGATTTGAAAATTGAAATGGAAACACAGTTTCACTAACATCATTCTCATCATCAGAAACAAATGATGCTATGGGTGTGTTTGGATTTACTAAAGACAAAAGAGAAATACCTTTAAGTGAAGCTAAGCAATTAGTTAATGAATGAATTCAAGTTCTTAATTTAGTTGTGCAAACAACTTCAAATGTTAAATTACAGCCTAACTTATCAATTGGAGATATTTACAAATACTTTGCAGAATACAAGCCAATTGAAAATAATTCAGTTCACTCATTAGTTCAAGAAGCTATTAAGAAATTCTTAGATATTTCAAACAAAAATAATGACCCGTTCTTCTATGTGAAAGAAGCATATCCATTATTCAAAGTTTGAATGAAAATGTTTGATAAATCAGTAAATGCTGACAGTGGAAAAACTAAAGAGTTTGCTCTTGAATTATTAAAATTAGCTAACAATTCAGAAATATTATCTGACTTTAGTTCATTTGACTTAATTCAACCATCATCACAAAATATTGTTTCATTTGAAAAAACAGGGTTTGGTATTACTAAATCACTTGCAAATACTTTAAAACTTAAAGAAATCTTCTTTGCAAAAGATGAACAAGGTAACTACACAAATTCATTATTAGCTGAATTAATTAAAAAATTCCCTCAATATAAACAATATGTGCAAGATAATGAGTTAGAAATTATTCAATCATTTGCATACATTGCAACAGCTGAGTTATACGGTAAATTCAACACAGAACACTTCAGAGATGTTTACACATCAGAATTTACAAACATCGATTCAGTTGTGTTAGAAAACTTAATTAAAGGTGTATTTTCAAATGAATTATTTGTAAAACACTTTGATACATTTAACATTTACTTAAGTAACTCAATTAATGAAATTCCAGTTGTTAGATTAGGGATTTCAGATGCATTATTACACCCATTAACAATTGTTAAACATCCTGAAGTTGCAGTTTGATTCTTAACAAACACAAACAACCTAGGAGAAAGTGGTAAAAATAAAGCAAATATTGCTTACTTGATAATGGATAAGATTATTAACTTTGAGGAATTAGCTAGAAATGATGTTGAATTAAGTGAATTTATTAGTTCATTCGAAAAAGGAAAACCTGTGTTTGCAACTATTGGTAAAGAATGAATTTTAGATGTTGCTTTTGACAACGAAATCATTCAATACTGATATTCAAAAGTTGGAGATAACATTGAAAATTACTCACCATTTGGTGTAAACATTATTAAACTTATTGAAGATGTTATGAACACAATTACCGGTGTTAACAAATTAGATAACACGCTTAAATTTGACCAAACAAGTTCATACATTGCAAAAGTTAACTATGTATGATTAGCTAAAAACAACAAGAAAATTTACGATGGTGAATTACCAAATAATCCAATCGGAATGGTTGAATTAATCAAAAATCTTCCTGAAGATTACAAAATTAATGTAAATGGTTCAGAATTTATCATTATCGGTGATGATTATACATATGACAATATTTATCCAGTTGTGGATGAAGCAAACTTACAAGTTAATACAAATAACCAAGCTATTGTTTACGTTAACTCACAAGGGTTTGACAAAATTGCACAAGCTTACAGAGGAAATGTTGTTAAAGAATACTTACTTGTTAAGAATTCAACAAACTTAACAAATGAAGACCTTAAACAAGAATTAATTCAAGTTGTTAATAAAGCAACAAATAACTCAAATGATTTACCTAGAGTTTATCTAGATGATGAAATTGATGGAATTAACCCTGAACGTGCAATTAGAATTACTGCAGTTAAAAACTTCATTAAAGTAATCGGATTCGTTTCAAAAATCTTATTATCTATCTTAATTACATTAGTTGCTATCTCAATTATTTTCATTATTAAGAGATACATTACAAACAAAAACAAAGCTATTGGTATTTTAGTTTCTCAAGGTTATACACCATTAGAAATCTCATTATCAATGACTGTGTTCGCGTTCTTTACAATCATTATTGGAGGAATCGCAGGATACTTAACTGGTTTCTTAATACATGCTGAAGCTGTTAAGTTATTAAGCGATTATTGAGCTATACCGATTCAGACCCTAAACTTCTCAATAGTTTCATTTGGAATAAACATCATATTACCACTTGCAGCTATGTCTATACTTATTATTGTTGTTTCAATTCGTTCATTAAGATATAAATCAATTGACTTAATGAGTGGAATAACAGAAGTAAGTACAGGTGACTTCCACGCTAAATATGCAAACTTATTCAAGAAGAGAAATATTAAAACTAAATTTAGTGCTTCATTAATCTTCCACAGCTTCTGAAAACTGGCATCATTTGGTATATCAATCATTTTAGTTGCTATAACTACATTGTTCGGAATAGCAACCTTTGGTGAATTTGAATCATCAATTAGAAAAACATATAAAAACAGAAGTTACAATTACAAATTTGACTTAAGAACACCTACAATAGAAGGTGGTGGAATTAATCTGTTCACAGCACAAGATTTAGAAAACACACTTTATGTGCCTGTTGGAGATATTGCTGAAATTAACCAATATCAAAGCGATTACTTCAAACCAGGTATATCAACAGCTGTAAATAAACTTGCAATCAAAAATCCTGATGGAACTACATCATATAGATATCCAAATGGAAATCCTACAGATTTTGATGGACACGTAATTTCACAATTCTCAGTTAACATTAAGATTGATTCATCAGTTTCAATTGACCCTTGAGATCAAGTTTACAATTCATTACCTGACTCACAAAAATCAAGAATCACATCTGTAAGAAATGAAATTGGTAGAAGACTTGAAAGAACACAACCAAACTTACATTACAAACAAGATGGTGATAGAAAAATTCTTGATATGACTAAAATGATTGAGTTAGCTCAAGCAGGATCAGTTTCAGGATTCTTCCGTTATGTAGAAAATGAAACTAGCCCAGAATTAGGTAAATTTGTTTATCTTCAAGCTAACAAAAATAAAACTGATTTTGATGAAATAATAATTTCAACATCAGCTTATAGAAATGAATATAGAGAATTCTTAATCAATGGATACAAACAAATCTATAAAGAAAATGGTGAAATATTAAAACGAGATCCTAATGCATCAGTTGTAAGTGACTTCTTAGTTTCATTTGGTGGCTTATATTTTGACCCTGAATTTGATGAGCTTTATACATATGTAGATGCAAATCAAATTAAGAAAGGTAAAATCAAGAACGAAACTATTAAGTTATATGGTTACCAAGAAGATTCAAAACAAATTAAGATTAAATCTACTAGTGGACAAGATTTACTTAAATTAATTAACGATGAGTTTAGTCAAAACGGATTTGACGTTAACAATAAACCTATTCCACTTATCATTAACGAAGTTTCATCAAAAGCATTTAACTTATTAGTTGGATCTAAATTTGAAGTTGTTGTAAACAATAATGTAAATAGATTCAAAGATAAGATAAATGAATATTATGAGAAATTAGATAACCCTGAATATAAAGAACCAGAGAGACAAACTTACAAATTCATTGTTAGAGGTATAAACCCAACATATATTAATAATGAGTTTATTATTCCTAAAAAAGCTGCTGATATACTTACAGGATTAGATAAAGTTAAACATAACCCTAAATATGAAGTGTTTAACGGTATTATGTCTAAACACCCATTACCAATGCAATTATTATCATCAGCTGGATTATATTCAAACAGTGGTTACTGACCGGCTATCCAATCATTTGACACATCTACTTTAACAACTAAATATCTTGAAGATATGTTTGATGCATTATTTGGATCAAGACAAACAGTAGATAACTCAACAATCGATGGAGTAATGAGTTCTTTAGGATATTCAGACTTACAAATTGCTAAATTTATAAATCCTGAATATAAAGAAACTGAAAGTATTAAAGACAACTACTTATTAGCAAGAGCTAATGCAGAACAACACATTAACAAGTTTGCTAATATATTCAATAACAACTTATATATCCCTATGGCTAATACTTTAGATTCTAAAGTTATTGAAGTAGGTTACACAATGTCTATTGCGCAAACAGTTCAAAAAATTGTAACTATTGTGACAATCTTAGCATTCATAATTTCTATAGTTATATTGGTAATCATTTCAACAATTCTTATTGGAGAAAATGAGAAGAATATAGCTATCTGATCAATCCTTGGATATAATGAAAAAGAAAAAATTAAGATTTTCTATGGAATTTACTTACCATTTATTCTTATATCTATCTTAATAGCTATCTCATTAGCATTTGGATTTATATCAATCTTTAGTGGTTTCTTAACATCAGCTGCATCTATTGCAATTCCTATTGTTATTTCACCTCTAAACATATTAGTGACAGTATTAGTTATTCTAGGAGTATTCTTAGTAACGTCAATATTATCTTGAATCGGAATTAACAAAGTTAAACCAATTGATTTATTGAAAGGTAAATAATGGAAAATAAAAACGTAAATGTAAACAATGACACAAATAAAGAAACTCAAGAAGTTGTTGTTTTAACTAAAAAGACATCAGATGTAAAAATTACAAAGAAAAATGTATTTGACATTCTTGATGCTGATGGTGGAAGCAACAAAGTTGTATTAGACAGATCAATTGCTAGAGTTATTAGAAAAGCTTCAAACAAAAAGAGATCTAAAGATGGTAATGAAAAACTTAAAAACACAGGTAACGCAGTCATAGAAGTTAAAAACGTAAGTAAGTTTTACTTATCAGGAACTACAGCTACTAGAGTTTTAAAGAATGTTTCATTAACAATTAACAAAGGTGAATTTGTTATGATCTTTGGTAAATCTGGAGGTGGAAAAAGTACATTACTTAACCTTATAAGTGGACTTGATAGACCAAGTAGAGGACAAGTTATTGTATGTAATCAAAACTTACCTTACTACTCAGATTTCAAACTTACTTTATTTAGAAGAAAACACGTTAGTTTTATCTTCCAAAATTACAACTTATTACAAAATCTAAATGGTTATGACAATGTTGAAACTGGTGCTTACTTACAAAAAGATAAAAGTAAAAGATTAAACATTGATAAGTTATTTGAGGAATTTGAACTAGAAGATGTTAAAAACAAATATCCATCACAAATGTCTGGGGGACAACAACAACGTATTTCAATCCTACGTGCATTGGCTAAAAATGCTGAAATCATTTTCGCTGATGAACCTACAGGAGCACTTGATGATGCTACTTCAAAGATTGTTTTAAATTACTTATATGACATCAATAAAAAATATGGTGTTACTATAGTTATGGTTACTCACAACCCTCTTATAGCACCAATTGCTGATAAAGTTTTTACAATCAAGAACGGGAAAGTTGCTAACATCACAGTTAACAAAACTACAAAACATCCAAAAGATATTGATTGAAAAGAATAATTAATTATGTTGAATAATACTTACCACAAAATAGTGGTGAGTATTTTTTTATACCTTGGAGACTATGCAATAAGTACAATTGAACTACAAAAAGTATAATAAAAACAGACTTTAAAAGTCTGTAATTTAAATACTATTTACGTTTCATTGTAGGGAATAAAAGAACATCACGAATTGAATCTTTTTCAGTTAATAACATTGTTAATCTATCGATTCCAATTCCACATCCACCTGTAGGTGGCATTCCGTATTCTAACGCTTCAACGAAATCTCAATCAATGTCACTAGCTTCATCATTTCCATTGTTCTTTTCTTTTAATTGGTCTTCAAAACGTTCTAATTGGTCAATTGGATCTGATAACTCAGTGTACATATTTGCATATTCTTTTGTGTTAATGAACAATTCAGCTCTTTCAACGAATCTAGGGTCTTGACCTTTAGCAGTAAGAGGAGAAATTTCTAATGGATGTCCATATACAAAAGTTGGTTGTATTAATGTTTTTTCAATAAGTTCTTCAAAAAGTTCATTAATAATGTGACCTAATTGATGGAATTTTTGAATTTTAATACCATATGATTTAGCAACCTCAACAGCTTCATCAAATGAAATGTTTCTAAAATCTTTACCTGTAGCTTTAGAAACAGCTTCAACCATATCAACTCTGTTAAATGGTTTTGCCAAATCAATTTCAACACCTTTGTTAATAACTGTTGATTTACCTAATTTAGCTGCAACTCTTTTAATAAGTTCTTCTGTACGTTGCATCATTCCTTCAAGGTTTGAGTAAGCTTCATAGAATTCAATTGAAGTGAATTCAGGGTTATGAGTTGTGTCAATTCCTTCGTTTCTGAAAATACGACCAATTTCATAAACTCTATCAACTCCACCAACTAAAAGTTTTTTAAGAGGAATTTCAGTAGCAATTCTAAGAACAAATTCTTGATCCAATGCATTGTGATGTGTTTTAAATGGACGAGCAGAAGCACCTGATAAATAATCGTGTAAGAATGGGGTTTCAACTTCCATATATTCTCTTTCATCAAAGTATCTTCTAATTTCACTAATGATTTTTGTTCTATTTCAGAATACTTGCATTGATTCATCATTAACAATTAAATCAACATATCTGTGTCTGTATCTTTCTTCAACATCAGCTAATCCATGGTATTTATCAGGAAGTGGTTTAAGAGCTTTTGTTAAAAGTTTAATATTTTGAACTTTAACAGTAACTGCACCTGTGTGAGTTTTCATAACATTACCTTCAACATAAATAATATCTCCTAAGTCTAAAGATGATACTAATGCATTAACAGATTCATCATGTTCTTTTTTGTTGAAGTAAGCTTGAATTTTTCCGTGGTAGTCTTTGATTAAAATGAAAGGTCCACGTATTGTTAAAATTCTACCTGCAATAGCAACAGAAACTGGATTTTGTTCTAATTCTTCTTTAGATACATTTTCGTATTTAGAAGTTAATTCATCTGAATATGATCTTTCTTTTAATCCATCTGCTTTTGCAAAAGCTTCAATATTATTTTCTTTGTAAAAGTTTAATTTATTACGTCTTACTTGTTCTTGTTCTGTGTATTTTGTCATATCTTTTACTCCATTAATAAATATGTTTAAAGTATACCACTAATATTAAAAATATTAGTGGGGTAATATTAGAAACATAACTAATAAAATATTGATAGTAACATACCTATTTTTTATGGCGCTATAGAAATTATTTGATTTGAATTTTATTGTCTAAAAAACAAAAAAACTACCGAAATAGGTAGTGATTCCAAAATAAAATTCTTTTATAAAATGGTTGCTTTAGATCCTATCTTCTTTTACTTTTCTAGCTGAAATTGTCACGTGTTTGGGACAAGTTAACATTGTTTGATCTGGTGTGAATTGAACATATAAAACATTCTCATTATATTTACGATCATATTTAACAGTTCTTTCAGGTCTTAGAAATTCTAAATGAACTAAAGGTACATTAAATACTTCTCTTTGTTCTTCTGGAATTCTTAAATCAACAATTGGGTAAATTTCTACTGATCCACCCCAAAGTATGTTGTTTTTAATCATATCTTTTTCTTCTTGAGGGAAGAATTCATCAACTTGTTTAAATGAAGTTTCTAAAACTTTATCTTGTTGTTCATAAGATAAAATTTTAAATTGTGGATCTTCAGCTAACTCTTTTCTCAACACTTCTTTATACACTTCAAAGTCTAATAAATATTTTTGCTCTCTAACCATTAATTTAAGAACAATATCAAATGGAACAACATCAGCAATTGTTCCAAAAGCATATCTATAATCCTTATTGCACATATCGCAATGTGCTGTAACTAATGAACCCATAATATCTCCTTGTTTGGAATAAAATCAATATATTAATTATATTTAACTTTATAATTTACTTATGTTAGATTTTGAAAAGAATTATTGAGACAAATACGATGTCATTATTGGTTTAGATGAAGTAGGAAGAGGTTGTTTAGCTGGTGAGTTAGTAGTTGCTGGCGTGATTTTTCCTAAAGGATACTCAAATAGCAAAATTAAAGATTCTAAACAGTTAACTGAAAAACAAAGAGAAGAACTTTATGAAGAAATAGTCAACGATTGTGTTGAATATGTTATTGAAGTTAGAACTCTTGAACAAATCAATAATTCAAATCCTAAAAGAGAATCAATTTTAGGTATGGAATCTATTGTTAAAAAATTTAAAAACAAACCTGATTTGATAATTACAGATTATGAAAAATTAAATTTAGAAAACTATGAACAAATTAATTTAGTTAAAGGTGATTCAATTTCACTTTCAGTTGCTGCTGCTAGCATTTTAGCCAAGGTTACAAGAGATAGAATGCTTAAAGAATATTCAAAAATATACCCTGAATATGATTTTGATAATAACAAAGGTTATGGGACTAAAAAACATTTAGATGCTTTAAATGTGTTTGGTCCAACTAAAATACATAGAACTAAATACAAACCAGTTGTAGCATCATACGAAAAGCATCGAAAATATAGATAAATTGACTAGGATAACCTAGTTTTTTTAATAAAAAGCACTCAGAAAACTAAAGTGCTAGAAAATTAATCTATTTCATATTTTTTTCAGATTTTTTAGCTAATATTGAGCCTCCAAAACTAAAGATTGGGCCAAATACACAGGCTAAAATATATAATACTGCTATTGCAATATCATCTTCGCTTTTTCTGCGAAGAAGTCTAACAATAGCAATGATTTGTAAAAACATTAATATTATGTGAAGAATAAATGTAATCGTTGCTATGATTCAGATATTTACATTTGTTCCTATTGCAAGTATATATATTCGAGCAAATGATTCTGAAGAATAATAGTAAATTTGTAGTTGTACCACAACAACTGATCATATTATGTGTAGAATTCCTACAGAAATAATAATTATTCAAATTAATGATAATCAGAATATTGGTTTCGTATAATATTTTTTGTTTTCCATATATATCCCTTCGTTTTTATCTATATCCTTATTCTAAAAAAAAAAAAAAAAAGCAAAGTAGAAAGTGAAATATTTTTGTTTTATAATATGACTATGAAAAAAGAAGTGCAAATTAAAATTGAAATTCAAAAAAACTCAAGAATCAAGTATGAATACAACAGAAAAACAGGACAAATTGAAGTAGATAGAATCTTACGTGAAGATTTTGTTTACCCTTGCAACTATGGTTTCATTCCTGAAGCATTAGACTGAGATGGAGACGAACTTGATGTATTATTATATTCATCAGAACAATTCATTCCAGGTTCATTATTAAATGCAAGAATTATTGGTGCTATGAAAATGATTGATGACGGTGAAACTGATACAAAATTAATTGCAGTTCACGCTGATGATTACAGATTAGATCATATTAACTCATTATCAGACTTACCAAGACCATTTTTAGATACAGTTAAAACATTCTTTAGTACATACAAAAACTGAAAACGTCCAGGAATTACATCAGTTGATGGATTCGAAGATGTTGAATGAGCTATTGCTGAATATGAAGAATGTGTTGATTTAATGAACAAATATGGTTCAATGGATAAAAAAGAATTCATTGAATTAATGAAACAAAAACATCCTGAAAAATATGTTGCTTAATTAGATAATTTTCTATCCCTTAAGGGATAGATTTTTTTATTTCTTAACAAAAAATTTTATGAAAAAGTTAGATTTTAAGTAAAAAATTAACTTTTTACAAAATAAAAAGGAAAACATGAAGAAAGTTTTGTTTTTAAATAGTAATCTTTCGTTTAAAGAAAACTCTAGCTTAAGTAAAGTTACAAATAATGTAATTAAGTATTATCAAAACAAATTAGGAATCAATTTTGAATACATTGATTTAAGTGAGACAGAATTTTCTGAGCACATAATTGTACCTTTTTCTATACTCTACAAGTTATAAAAGTAAAATTCATAGTGATATAATTAACTGAAATTTGTCAACTGAGGAGTTTTATGACTTTAGACTTATTAAAGGAAGAATGATTTGTAAATAATTACTATATTTTTCTATATGAAAATAACTTACTAGAAAATAAATTAGAAAATAGCTGTTCCATTACCTATTTTCAAAATGGATTGGTAATTAACACTTTTAGAAATGATGCATATTCTGCATTTATATCTAATGTAAACTACAAAAAAGAAAATGTGGAGAAAATTATTAAATTGCTTTCAGATTTTTCACCAACTGTAATAACTTATGGTAATGCTTGCTTGAACTTGGTTCATCAGATTAGTAATCTTAATAATCATGAAATTTACAATCAAACTATTGCTGCATTAGATAAAGATGATTTTGTTTTTAGTGAAGCAAAAGAAGAAGCATTAGATAAAAAGATATTAATTAAAAGAGTTGATTTATTTGATTTTGATGAAATCAAAAAATTCCTCGAAGAAGAAAATTTTTATCCAAACTCAAGAAATCATTGAGTTGATTCTTATAAAAAATATGTTCTAGAAAATAACTTAAACTATGGTTATATAGCTTTAAAAGATAAAAAAGTAATTTCTCATGCTTGTGTTGTTTATACAAATTCTAAAAACGCAGTAATTTGAGGAGTAGCAACAAATCCAGAATTTAGAGGTCTAGGCTTAGCTTCGCATTTAGTTTCACTACTATGTAAGGATATATTAAACAATAACCTTGAACCACTTTTATATTACACAGAAGAAAAGATTGGTAACTTATACAAAAAGTTAGGATTTAAAGATAAAGCACAATATTTTATAGCTTCAAAAGTTGAAAATTAGTTAAATAAATTAAATTTATTTAAAAATAATAATTTTCCATAAGAAAGCTATCAAAATATTGCTTTTTTATTAAAATTATATTTATGATTAAGGTAGATAACATTACATTCAGATATAGAGAAACAGATACTCAACCAGCATTGAAAAATGTTTCTTTTTCTATTGAAAAAGGTGAGTATGTTGCTATATTAGGGCACAATGGTTCAGGTAAAAGTACTTTGTCAAAAGTACTTGTAACTTTACTTAAACCTCAAAGCGGTTCAATTAGCATTGATGGAATTGAATATTCAAAAGAGAACTTACTTAAGATTAGAAAGAAAATTGGGATTATTTTTCAAAATCCAGATAACCAGTTTGTAGGTTCTAGTGTTGAAGATGATATTGCATTTGGATTAGAAAATAGAAACATTCCACATGAAGAAATGCATAAGCTAGTTAAAAAATATGCAGCAAAAGTTGATATGGATAACTTACTAGAAAGAGAACCTGAAAGCTTAAGTGGTGGGCAAAAACAAAGGGTTGCTATTGCTGCAATTTTAGCTTTAAATCCTGATGTTATTATTTTCGATGAAGTTACATCAATGCTTGACCCAAAAGGTAAATCAAGCGTTATTCAAATAATCAAGGAAATTAAAGAACAAAAAGATAAAACCTTAATCTCAATTACACACGACATGGATGAAGCAATTTTAGCTGATAAATGTTTAGTTTTTGCTAAAGGAAAATTAATTGCAGCTGGCTCACCAAAAGAAATATTAAAGAACCAAGAAATTATTGAAATAGCGAAAATTGAATCTCCATTTATTTACAGAATGAGCACAATGATTAATGGAATTGAACCAACATACAATGAAAGTGAGTTAATAGAAGAAATATGCAAATAAAAGTAAAAAAATTAACTCATACATTTAGTGTAAAGACACCTTGAGAATTTACTGCATTAAAAGATGTATCTGCAACAATTAAGCAAGGTGAATATGTTGGTATTATTGGTGCTACTGGTTCAGGAAAGACTACATTAATCGAACATTTAAATAGATTACTAGAACCTACAAATGGAGTAATCGAATGAGTTTATAAGGATAATATTAGAAGAACATATGGCTATGAACTATCGAAACTATTAGTTTCATTAGACAAAAAATATTATGATAAAAATGATCCTAAATATAAAGCAGAGCTTAAAGAAAAAAGTGCTCAAATTAAAAAAGAAATTAAAGCTAATGATAAGCAAATTAAAGAGTTAGAAAAAATCTATAAAAAAGAATACAAGATAGCTTACAACAAATTTAGTGAAGAATACAGTCAGCATCAAACTGAAAGAAAATCAAAACTTAAAAACAAGTTTAAATTTTCATTTAGTAAAGAAGTTGAATTGTTCAAAAATGAATTTGATGCTAACTCTGAGACATTAAAGAAAATTAATAAGCTTAAATATGTTGAAGATTTTGTGACTCAACAAACATACAAAAGCAAAATCAAATCATTAAGATCTATGCCTAAAAAAATTAGACAAAGAGTTGCTATAGCTTTTCAATTTGCAGAATATCAGTTATTTAAAGGAACAATAATTGAGGATATTGCATTTGGTCCGATGGCTTATGGTGTTCCAAAAATTAAAGCTTATGAAAAAGCTAGAGAATGTTTAAAACTTGTAGGATTAGGTGAAGAATATTTAGAAAGAAGCCCCTTTGAACTCAGTGGTGGACAAAAAAGAAGAGTTGCTCTTGCTGGGATTTTAGCAATGGAACCTGATTTCTTAGTTGTTGACGAACCTACGGCTGGACTTGATCCTCAAGGTGTTGATGAAATTTTAGAAATTCTTAATAACTTACATAAATCAGGAAAAACTATCATCAATGTAACTCATGATTTAGATAACATTTTAAAATACTCAAAACGTATTTTACTTATGAAAAATGGACAAATTGTTAATGATGGTGAACCTTATGATGTTTTAAATGATGTTGAGTTTTTAAAGGAAAACAATCTTCAGCCACCACATTTATTAGAGTTTGCTAATAAATTAAGAAAAAGAGGTGTAGATATACCAAAAGTAACATCAGAAGAAGAATTGGCTTTCTATATTAACAAACATATGGAAAGTAAGAAGGGAGTGTAATGAAAAGTGTATTTGGTCGTTACATTCCAGGTGATGGATTTTTATATAAATTAGATCCTAGATTTAAGTTACTTATGGTTATTGTTTATATTGTAATGGTGTTTATGGTTAGATATTTCATTGATATGGTTATCTTACTTTTACCTCTTGTTATTATGTATATTTACACAAATAAAAGAGTAAGACCATTACTTAAAATGCTTAAGTTACCTATCTTTGTGTCTGTTGTAATTTTTGCAGTCAACTTGTACACTATAACAAACGAAACAGTACATAATGATATTGCTAATATGTTGAGCAAATCATATTTAAAAGATCATCAAGATGTAAATAGGTTAGCTCAAGCTTACTGGACGAATGGATTCTGAAGTTTTAACACTTCAGCAAGCAAAACTTTTTATAACACAATAATAGACACAAATGGTGTGTTATCTGTTTTTAAAGGTGAACATTCAGATGCTCTTATTCAAAAAGTTCAATATGGTGTTTCATTAGATAATATCAATAAAACATTGAGTTTATTTTTAAGAATTTACACAATGATTTTAATTACTACATTGTTAACAAACACAACAAGACCAATATTATTAACAAAAGCAATTGAAGATCTTTTATATCCACTTAAATTCATTTTTGTACCTACACACGTTATTGCGATGATTGTTTCGATCGCACTTAGATTCATACCAACATTAATTGATGAATCAAATAGAATTATCAAAGCACAATCATCACGTGGTGTAGACTTCAAGCACGGGAATATTAAAGAAAAAATTGATGCATTTACTACATTGATTATTCCTTTATTCGTTTCATCATTCTCAAAAGCTGAAGATTTAGCTAACTCAATGGAAACAAGAGGATACGATCCATATGCTAAGAGAACTAAATATAGAAAAATTAAACAATCTTGAATTGATTTAATTTCTTTATTAGTTATATTAGCTATATTATCATTCTTAATTGTAAATATTGTGTATCCAAATTACTTACCATTTGGGTACATTGCAACAAGAATTATTTAATTTTTAGGTCTATAAATCACACGTAAAAAAATGCGTGTGATTTATTTTTTTATATTATAATATATCTAAATTTATACAGCTGTAAAGCACTAGCGCTTTACACTTAATTAAGGAGGTAAAAATGGTTAAAATTAGATTAAAAAGAATGGGTGACAAGTTCAGACCAGTATACAAAATTGTTGTGGCTGACGCCAGATCACCACGTGATGGTAAATTTATCGAAGCTTTAGGACACTACAATCCATCTTCTAAAGAATTTGTTTTAAACAAAGAATTAACTGCAAAATGATTAAAACAAGGTGCACAACCTACAATTACTGTTGCTAACTTATTTAGAGCTCACAAATTAACTTCAGAACTTAAAAAATAATGAAAATTAATTTTCTTACTTTATTCCCTAGATACTATGAACCTTTTGTTAATGAAAGTATTGTTAACTTAGTTAAAGAAAAAGGGCTAGTGGAATTTAATGTGGTTGATTTTAGAGACTTTTCTAAAGATAAACATAGAAAAGTTGACGATGAGATTTATGGTGGTGGTCACGGGCTACTTTTACAAGTAGAACCAATTGACTTAGCTTTAGAAAGTTTAGAAAATAACGGTGGATATAGAATTTTAGTTTCTCCACAAGGTAAACAATTCACTCAAGAAATAGCAGAGGAATTATCTAAAAAAGATCAAATCACTTTCATCGCCGGAAGGTATGAAGGGTTTGATGAAAGAGTACTTAATTTTGTTGATATTGAATTATCAATAGGTGATTATGTACTTACAGGAGGAGAATTACCATCAATGGTAATGGCTGATAGTATTATCAGATTACTTCCAGGGGCTATTAGAGATGAATCACATCAAAATGAATCTTTCCAAGGTAGAGGTTTATTAGAACATCCACAATATACAAGACCAAGAGAATACAAAGGTTACTTAGTACCTGAAGTATTGCTTAATGGAGACCATAAGAAAATTAAAGAATGAAAAGAGCAGGCTAGTTTAGAAAAAACTAAAAAGAATAGACCTGACCTTTATGAAAGGATAATTAAAAATGAGAAATAGATTATTAGAGTTAGTAGAACACCCACAATTACGTACAGACTTACCTGAATTCAAAACAGGAGACAATGTTAAAGTTCACGTACGTATCCGTGAAGGTGAAAAAGAACGTATTCAAATTTTTGAAGGTTTAGTAATCAGTAAAAAAGAATCAGGTACAAGAGAAATGTTCACAGTTAGAAAAATTTCTTACGGAATTGGTGTTGAAAGAACATTTCCAGTTAACTCACCTTTAATCGCACACATCGAAGTAGTTCGTTCAAACAAAGTTAGAAGAAAAAGACTTTACTACATGAGAAATCTTAGTGGAAAAAGTGCTCGTCTTAAAGAAATCAAAAAGAACAAATAATTTAATCACAATACCTTATTACATACGAAACCAGTTATAATGACTGGTTTTTTGTATAAAAAAATAGCAACAAGTGCTATTTAATCATTTCGTATAAGTCTTGCTCACTTATAATTGGAACATTTAATTTGTTTGCTTTATCAAATTTAGTTGCTCCAACATTTTCTCCAGCAACTAAGTAATTTGTTTTACTTGAAATTGAAGATGAAACAGTTCCTCCATTTTGCTCAATGATTTTTGAAAGTTCATCTCTAGAAACTGAATGCGTACCTGTAATTACAAAAGTTTGATTTTTAAGTTTATCTGATTTAGGTTCATTATTTGATGATTTGTAAATTAACACACTGTCTAATTTTTGTATCAATTCTTTATTTTTATTATCTGTGACAAAATCTTTAAGTGATTGAACTATTTCAGGTCCAATTGAATTAATTAAAAGGTATTCATCAAGGTTAATTTCGAATAGGTCTGAAAGTTTTGTTAATTTTTCTGAAATAGTTTTTGCAACTACGAGACCTATGTTTTTGATTCCTAAAGCAAATAATGCTTTATGTAATTCAACATTTTTTGCTTCTTCAATAGAAACTAAAATGTTGCTTAATCTTTTATCAGCAATCTTGATTTTAACATCAGGATTTGATGAATTTTCTTTGAAGAATTCAAGAATTTCATCAGCTTTATCCTTTAGATTAAAAATTGAATATTGGTCTGTAATTCAACCTTTATCAAAGAAGAAGTTAAGTGTCTTTTCACTTAGTGAAACAATGTTAAGTGCATCTCTAGAAACAAAGAATGATAAGTTTCTAGTTAGTTTTTCATAACAGTTTGGATTTTCACAAAATTGATCAACAATTCCTGGGTATTCAACTAAAACTGAATTACAAGAAGGACAATTTAGAACCTTAGGGAAAATTGAATTTGTGTATTTAGTTTTCAACTCAATAATTTTAGGAATAATTTCACCAGATTTGATTAAAACAACTTGGTCACCTATGTTTATGTTCATATTAGAAATAAAATCATAGTTGTGAAGTGTTGCATTTGAAACTGTTGTTTGAACTAACTCGACAGGGTCGAAACTTGCTACATAAGTTATTTTTCCGGTTCTACCAACTGTAGCTACTATCTTTTTAATAATCGGATATGCTTCTTCAGTTTTGTATTTATATGCAATTGCATATCTAGGGAATTTAGCAGTTTTACCTAATAAATCTCAATATTCAAGTTGATTCAGCTTAATGACAAAACCATCACAGTCATACTTAAATGAATCTTTAACTAATTCAAACTCATTAATTCTTTTGATTATTGATTGAAAATCTTTTTCTACGTAGTGATATTGATGTGTAGGTAAGTTTAATGATTTTAAGAAATCAACAATCTGTGATTGTTCTTTTAGACCGTGCTCTAATGGATCGACAATATCATACATAATGATTTGAAGATCTCTCTGAATGATTAATTTACCATTTTTCTGTCTTAAAGTACCTGCTGCCATATTTCTGGTATTAGCAAAATAATCTTCTGTAGGCTCTTTTGGTTCCTTTGGAAGTGCTTTGATTTTACCATTATTGTAATCACCTAATTTAGCTAAATAAGCTGGTCAAGTTTTATTAATAAATTCAAGTTTCTTCTCTTCGAATTCTTCTTTTAATTGTTGATTAATTTCAAGGAATTTAGATTTGTTAATATAAATTTCCCCTCTTATTTCAATTGGTTTTAGATAATTAATTGTTTTAGGGATGCTTTTGATGATTAGAGCATTTTTAGTAACATCTTCACCAACTTTACCATCTCCACGAGTTACTGCATTTGCTAATTTACCATCTTTGTAAATTAATGAGATTGATAGACCATCAATTTTAGGTTCAAGATTGAAGTTAATTTGTGATGAATTTATAGGTGCTGTAGCATTTTTAATAAAATCATTAACTTCTTCTTGCGAATATGCTTTAGCTAGTGAAAGCATTGGTTTTTGATGAGTATATTTAGAGAAGTTTAAGCTTGGAACACCACCAATTTTAGTTGTGGGAGAATCTTCTTGAATAAACTCAGGATACTTAATTTCAAGCTCTTCAAGTTCTCTTAATTTACTATCATAAACAAAGTCATCAACAAGTGGTTTATCTAGATTGTAGTAAGCGTGATTGAGTTTATTTAACTCATTTGTAAGCTCAATAATGTAGTCTTTTATTTCGTTTTTTGTAGCAGGTATTTTCATATTTTTAAATTATATAGCTTATATAAAGTTTTAAACAAAATAAGCAAATTAGTCAGTTATTTGCTAAATTTTCAGACACATTATTTTTATATTTGTATATAATTAAAATATTAATAGATCGAGGAGAAATTATGAAGTTCGAAATTAGAGAGTTCACAGTTGATAAAAAAGAATGATTAACTGTACAAAATAATGTTTTAAGTTACTTAGAATCAAATAAAAGAGAAGGTCAGAAAATTGATCAAAAACTTATTTTAACATCAGCATCAAATGCTTATATGGATTCAGTTAAACAAAAATTAATGGAAGAAATGAATCTTAAAGATGCAGATAAAATTGCATTTTTACCAGTTCCACAAGATGTTAAATTCACAATTGAAGATTTTTCATTTAAATTAAAAGTTTTCTATGAAGATAACCTTGAAAAATATAATTTAGATATTAAACCTGAACCATTTAAGTTATTATCAAATGACTATAATGCAAAAATTGATGAGTTTTATAACTTATTTATTTCAGGTTACAAATTTAAACTTAATGTTGATAGAGACGTAGTTGAAACTAATGATAATGTAATCATTGAAACTAAACCTGCAGATATGCAAGAAGCTAAATTTGAAAAATATCAAATTATTGCAAATCCTGAAAGTGAACATCAATTTGAAAAACAATTAATTGGTGCAAAACTAGGAGAAGTTGTTACTGTAAATTATGCTGGAAGAGACTTTTTAGTCAAACCTATTCAAATTGTTGAAATTAAAGAAATGCCAATTACTGCAGAAAATGTTCACTTATTAAATATTGACCAAATTAAAAATATGGATGATGTTAGAAAATATGTTGAAAAAACAATTTTAGAACAAATTGTTAATGATTCTGTTTTTGCTTATGGTGAAAACATTTTAGGTCAATTATTAAAAGAATTTAATCAATTACTCGAAATTGACAATGAATTAATTGAAAACGATATGAAAGAATTTAGATTTAAAGAAGACTTCACAGGAGATAAAAGAGAAGTTGTTAAATCTACAATTATGAACTACTTCTGAACTATGCTATTCAATAAGAAGTTAGGAATTAAAATTGAGTACAGTGAAATGGAAGAAGAAAGACAAAAATTATTCACTATTTTTGGAGAAAAAGCTAACCAATTCGGTGTTCAAGCAATTTCAAATATTGTTTTACTTAAAAAACTAGGGACATACTACTTATCAAAAAATGAACCTGCAGTTTTTGAAGAAAATAAAGAATACCTACAAAAGTATTTAAGTAAATAAATGTATTAAATCAAAAACATCTCAATAATGACACGAGCTGTTTTTGATTTTTTTATAAACTGATTACAAAATATTCTAGCTTGAACTGATTATATGTGTTTTAGTGTACTTAAAAATTACAGCTTTTATGGCTATTTTGTAATTCTAATTATCATAAGAATTTCAGACATATGATTTGGAATTTTTTAATTATTTAATTGATAATAATATAAAATATGTTTCATGAAGAATAAAGATAATTTTGCAAATGAAAATTGCAATAAAACTACTACACCAAAATCATCTTGAATTACTAATTATTTCAAATTTAAGTCAAAGAAAATTGACCTTATTAATAAAGCTTCAATGAATCTGGATGCTAATAATTCAGCAGTGATAATCAACCCTGCTGATATTAAAAAAGAAGAAGAAAAATTAAAATACAAGATGGCCAAGTATTTAAATAATTCAAAACAAAGTAAGCTTACATTTAAGACGTTTTGGGTTAAATATTGATTAAAACTAGTGCTTACTTTTGTATCAGCATTAATTTTTAACTTTGGAATTCACATCTTTTTATCAAAAGCAGACACAATTCCTTCTGGAATTACAGGAATTCCTACTATCTTGCAATATTTATTTCCTGTTTTAAGAAACTATTTTGCTTTAATTTATTTTGCATGCAATTTACCTTTATTCATTATATTTTGAAGAAAAGTCAAGTTTAGTTTTATAGGATTAACTTTATTCTTTATGCTTTGTTTACAATTAACAAACTTTATTTTCACAGAAGAGCATGTTCATTCATTCTTATTTGAGAAAATCAATTTAGTTCCTATTGACTATGATAATTACAATGTATCAATTAAAGATACTAAAGCAATTGTTGAAGTCGCTTCAACACCTGGGCAAGCTAATTTAAAAGAATTAATTGATTTTAAATTAAATCCAAGTGCATTTAGTGCTGAGAAAGCTGCAGAATTTGAAAAATACGCTCAATATTCAATTGAACAATTAACACAATTAGCTTGATATTCAGATGGAATCAGCTGAGGTGTTTTACTTTATGGATGTCTTGGAGCAGTATTTATTGGTACAGGGATAGCTATTTCGTGAAAAGTTGGTGGTTCAACTGGTGGAACAGATATTATTGCTTACTACTTCTCAACAAAACATAAGAAAAGTGTTAGTTCAATTCTTGTTATTGTTGGTTTCGTAACAGCAGTTACATTTGTACTTATTTATGGATTTGTTCGTCCAAATCAAAATGGTGAGTTATTCGGAATGAGAGAACTTTCAACATTCTTATACTTAATAGTTACTAACTTAGTTGTTGGTATGTTATATCCTAAATATAAGAAAGTAAACTTAACAATTATTTCATCAAATCCTGAAAGAATTATTGCTTACTTCAAACTTATTAATTACTGACACAGTTACAGAATTGAACGTTTCAAATCAGGTTACACAGGTAAAACTGCAATTAAAATTGAAACTACAATTCTTCTTCTAGAAGAGAAAAACTTAATTGCTGATTTAAAAATAATCGATCCTACTGTTTGAGTTTCTTGCTCAAAAGTAGCTAAAGTTTCTGGTAATTTCAATACAAACTATGTAGAACAGTAAAAAAACTGTTCTTTTTTGATCAATTTTTACTATACAAATGAAAGGAGGCTAACTATGAAACTTAATGATCTAAAACCACTAGAAAAAGAAAAGTATTCGCAAATTCAACCTGGTTTTTCGTTTGCCGCTTTAGTTCCGTTAATTCCATCGATAGTTCAAAGCGCAATATCTATTCTTGGTTTATTTAAGTCATTTACATCAAATTCAGGTTCAGTTAAAGGTAAAGATCAAGAATTCAAGTGAGATAATACTGTTAAGAAAATTTCTAATGTAATTGAAAATTACTTATTATTTTAAAAAATCATTATTCATAATTTTTCAATTTAAAGTCATCATTTCATTGAAAAAATTTGTATAACTTCTATATTTTTAAACTAAAAAAACTTACTAATTTTACTTTATTACTATATAATAAGCATGTTACATTTGTAACCGTACTAAAGAGGTTCATCAAGTGCATAAGCCACCTCAAAGACGAGCCACATTTTGGAGGTATTGCATGTTTGCAATTATCGAATCAGGTGGAAAACAACTTTTAGTTAAAGAAGGTCAAACAATCTTCGTTGAAAAACTTGAAGGTCAAGAAAACTCAGAAGTTAAATTTGACAAAGTTTTATTAGTTAACGATAAAGTAGGGAGACCTTACTTATCTAATGCTGTAGTTTACGGAACAATCGAAAAACAAGGGAAAGCAAAGAAAATTGTTGTATATCGTCACAATGCAAAGTCTACTCACAAAAGAAAATTAGGACACCGTCAACCTTACACACGTGTTAAAATTACAAAAATCGAAGGGTAATTAGAATATGGCACACACGAAAGCCGGTGGTTCTACCCGTAACGGTCGTGATTCTCATAGTAAGCGTTTAGGTGCTAAATTAGGTGATGGACAATTTGCAACAGCAGGATCAATCATTTACCGTCAAAGAGGAACAAAAATTTTCCCAGGACAAAATGTTGGTCGTGGTGGAGACGATACATTATTCTCAAAAATCGATGGATACGTAAAATACGAAAGCAGAAGAAACAGAAAGTATGTTTCTGTATATCCTGAAAGACAAAACTAATTTTAATTTATATAGTAAAACGCGTCACAACAATTATGTGGCGCGTTTTTTTATTTCTAAATTTCAGTAACAGAAGTAATTAAAGTAGCTCCGGACTTAATAAGCTGATTATTCAAATCACTAAAATCATCACTAGGGAAACATTTTATATCCTTACCAATATCAGCAAAGTAATTCACTAACTGTATTGCTTTTGAGTCTCCTTTTAAGGAGAATGAAATAAATTGTTTGCTCAATAAAGAACTTAATAAATTTGCTTGTTTAAAATATTCTCTTCTAGGATGACAATTTAAGGGATACTGAGATATATAAAGTTCATTTGGTTTTAAGGTTTGTTTTAAAATCTCATCATTAAAACCTTCTTTTAGAATGTGAATAATAGAACCATTGTGATTTCTATAAAAATCAACAATAGATTTTTCACTTTCTTTATAGTCATTGGTAATTAGCACATGAGAATTAACCATATTTTCAAGCTGTTTTTCAGAATTAAAACTATCTAGCATGTTTCTTTCGTCAACTAGATAAACTTTATTTTTGTTTTTAAGCAGTGAAGTGTTTCCATACATATAAAGCACATAAGGTGGATATTTAATAATGTTTAAATTCAAAGGATATTCTTCATCTAAAATGGTAATAAACTTTATTTTCTTTTTCACGTACTCTTTTACTCATTGTGTTAATAGATTCATATCGATTTTAGGAATGCTTTTAAGATTTTTATAAATTATGTAGTTATTTCCCTTGTGTAAGTTAGATAAATAAAATAATATTAAGTTCATTTTCTCCTCCTATTTAAAATAGTAAATTTAGCTGAAAATGAACTATTTTTATACCTAGCACACTATTAGTTTAGTTTAAATAAAAAGCCTTTGTTTTAGTATAAATTTAATATAATTACTTTAAAAATTATTAGGTTTATTTTTATTCATTTTTATCTAGGAGAAAATATGAGAATTGCATTTTTCGATTCTAAAGATTACGATATTAAATACTTTGAAAAATATAATGATGGAAGACACGAAATTACTTTTTTTAAAGAAAACTTAAACTTAGATACAGTTAAGTTAGCTAAAGGTTACGATGCTGTATGTGGGTTTGTTAATACTTATGGTGACAAAGTAATTTTAGAAGTCTTAGCAAAAATGGGTGTAAAAGTTTGATTGCAAAGATCAATGGGATACAACAAAATTGATGTTGCTAAAGCTAACGAGTTAGGAATTCACGTTTACAGAATTTTTAACTACTCAGCTGAAAGTATTGGTGAATTTGCTTTTGCAGGATTATTAGCACTTAACAGAAATCTTTTAATTGCTAATAAAAGAGTTAAAGATTACAACTTCTCATTAAATGGACTTGATGGACTTTGTGTTGGGAACTCAACAATTGGGGTTGTTGGTTCAGGAAAAATTGGACAAACATTTATTAAAATTGCTAAAGCAACAGGTGCTAGAGTTTTAGTATTTGATGCATTTGCTCAAGATAACTTCCCTCAATTAGCTGAACAATTCGGATTTGAATGAGCTTCATTTTCAGAAATCTTACAAAACTCAGACTTTATTTCAATCCACTGTCCTTTATTACCTTCGACAAGATACTTATTCGATAAAGCTGCTATTGATATGCTTAAACCGGGAGCAATCATTGTCAACACAGCCAGAGGAGAAATTATTGAATTACAAGCAATGATCGATGGGCTTAAATCAGGTAAAGTTCGTGGATTTGCAACTGACGTTTTAGAAAGAGAAGAAGGAAGATTTTACGAAGATATTTCTTCAAGAATTAAAGAACTTAAAGAACAAGATCCTCAATGAGCAGAATTAATTGAAATGGACAACGTTTTAGTAACATCACACCAAGCATTCTTAACAGATTTAGCTTTAACTCAAATAGCTAAAACAACATTAGAAAATGCAGACGCTGCGCAAGCAGGAGATTACTCAAAAGCATTAGTTTTATTAGAGAATGGAAAAATACAAAATGGTTAATACACAGGAATTATTAATTAAGAAAAATAGCTTTTTCAAAGATTTATTTAGCTTCTTTAAATTAAGAACATCAGAAAGACAAAATGCTGAGAAACCAGCTGATTTAAAAACTTGAATCATCCACGGTTTATCAGAATTTATCGGAACAATCTTTTTATCACTTGCATTAGCAGGTCTATCAATTTACACATCTTCAGGTAAAGTTGTTGAAGAATATATGTTACATAAAATCATTGTTGGATTTTATGCAGGATTTATTGCTGTCGGGGTAGTGTTATTCATCTTCTTACGTTGAAGTTGTGACCTCAACCCAGCTGTAACTATTTATCGTTATATAAACGGTAGAAATAATGGTTACTATGCTTTATATAAAATTGCAATTCAATTTTTAGGAGCATTTGCTGCTGCAGGATTTATCTATTTATTTGGATACTTATCAGTAGGGAAAGATCATTTACCTAATGCCCCAATTACTGCAATTGGAGCTTACAAAGCTTCTTTTGTTGCAGAATTAGAAAAAGGTTCAAATCCATCAACAAACCACGTTTTAGCAAGTGGAACAGCGTGAATTTTCTTTGTTGAGTTAGTTATGACAGCTATCTTATTGTTCCCAATTTTTTCACCAAACATTAACAATAAATACCGTGATTTAATGATTATGTTCATCATTTCATTATCAGTATGAATGGGAATTTTAGGTGCCACAGCAGCTATTAACCCAGCTAGAGGTTTAGCTCAACAATTACCTGCATTCTTTACATCAGAAACTCATGTTGGTAAGCATTTAGAAGCACAAATTACTGGAATAGCCCCTGATTTTGGGTTCGATACTTCAGTAACATTGGATCAATTAAAAAATTCAAAAAATTCGTTTGCATTTGATTCATTAGTTTACGCAACATTTGCTATGTTATTAGGAGATTTATTAGCTCCAGTATTCTATGCATTTATTCAAGGATTCACACAAAGAGTTGTAAACCCATTTGTTGTTAAAGTTATTGCATTCAAAAACTTTAGAACAGACTCAATGACAACACCAGAAAAAGAAGCAAATAAATCAAACAACAATAAACAATAATAATCTTAAGAATCACTTCTTAAAGTGATTCTTTTGTTTCTAATAGGAAAGGATAATATGAAAAATAACAAATTAGCCTTGGAGTTAGCTTCAAAAGAATTAAACATTCCTACAAATCAAGTTCAAACAGTTTTAGAAATGTTATCTAATGGAGATACAGTTCCATTCATTTCACGTTATAGAAAACAACAAACTGGTGGGCTTAATGAAGAACAAATCTATCAAATTGAATCTATTTACAAATACAAAGAAGAGCTTTTAGATAGACAACAAGCAATTATTAAAATTCTAAGTGAAAAGAATTTACTTACAGACAAACTTAAAGAACAAATCTTAAATACAACTGTCAAAAGCGAATTAGAGTCAATTTACGAACCATTCAAGGTTGGTAAAATCACAAAAGCAACAAAAGCTATTGAACTTGGTTTAGAGCCGCTTGCAAAGAGAATTTTTGAGAATAAAAGCCCTCAATTTGATGTTGCAAGAGAAGCTAAAAAATATTTAACAGAACAAGTACCTACAGTCGAATTTGCTATTGAGCAAGCTAATTTCATTATTGCGCAGTGAATTTCACAGAATGTAGAAATTAAAAATCAAATTAAAGAATCAATCTACAATTTTGGAAGAATTAAAACAACAAAGTCAAAAAAAGTTAATGATGAAAATGATGATTTAGTATTCTTAAATTACTATGATTTTTCAACACCTATTAAATACATTAAAAACCACAATGTATTAGCAATTAATAGAGGTGTTAAATTAGATAAACTTAAACTTGAATTTGAGTACAAACACGAACCATTAGTCATTATCATTTTAAAAGCTATCGATAAAACAAGAAACAATAAAGACAATGTTATTGATGCGATCAATGATTCACTCAAAAGACTTATTTTACCTAGTGTAGAAAGAGAAATCTTTAGTGACTTATTTGAAATAGCTGAAAAAGCAAGTATTAATATATTTGCAAATTCAGTTGAAAAATTATTAACTGCTCCAGCAATTACAGGGCACAATATTTTAACCATTGACCCTGCATATGTTAATGGATGTAAAATAGCTGCATTATCTGAAAATGGAGATGTTTTAGGTATTGCTAAAATTTATCCTAATAAACCACAAGAAAAAGTGGCAGAGGCAACTAAAGTAGTTTTAGATTTTATTAACAAATATAAAATTACTATTGTTGTTATTGGAAACGGAACAGCTTCAAGAGAAACTGAATTATTTATTTCTAATATTATTAAACAAAACAATTTAAAGGTTAAATATGCTATTGTTTCTGAAGTTGGAGCTAGCGTGTACTCAGCTTCACAAATTGCAATCGAAGAATTCCCTAACTTAAGTGTTGAAGAAAGAAGTGCGATTAATATCGGTAGAAAATTCTTAGACCCATTAAATGAGTTAGTAAAAATTGATCCTAAATCAATTGGTGTCGGACAATATCAACATGACTTAAATCAAAAAGAATTAGAGCAATATTTAAACTTCAAAGTGCAAAAGGTAGTTAATGAGTTTGGTGTTGACTTAAATACTGCTACAAAGCATATTTTGATGTATATAGCAGGTTTAAGCAAGAAGATAGCTCAAAATATTATTGAATACAGAAATAGTAAAGAAAGTAAAAATTTCGAAAACAGAAATGAACTTCTTAAAGTTCCTGGGTTAGGTCCAAAAAGTTTTGAACAGTCAGTAGGTTTTTTAAGAATATTCACTTCATCAAACTTTTTTGATAAAACAATAATTCACCCTGAATCATATAAATTAGCATCAAAAATTGTTGAAAAATTTAACTTAAAACCAAGTGAACAAGGTATAGATGTTTCTAACTTAAATGCACAATCTATTGCTGATGAGTTAAATTCAGATATTTATACAGTTGAATTAATACTTCAATCATTAGCGAGTCCTACTAAGAAAATTGTTGATAATAAATCAGGATTTATCTTAAAAGACAGTGTGTTAGATGTAAATGATTTAAAAGTTGGAGATACAATTCAAGGAACTGTTGAAAATATTACTGATTTTGGTATATTTGTTTATATCGGAATCAAGAAAAACTTATTTATTCACGTAAGTAATTTAATCTTAAATCAAAATGAATCAATCTTTGATAAGTATTATCCAGGTTTAGTGATTAACTCTGAAATCACTGAAATTGACTTACAAAGAAATCGTTTAAGTGGAAAAGTTTTAGAGAACTAAAAAAATGAATAGACCAGTGTATAAGGTCTATTCATTTTTATTTAAGCTTAAAATTAAGTTTTAAAACAGAGTTTAATGAGTTTTCTCCATAAGTCTGTGTGAACTCGTGGATTTGAGCAACAACATTCTTGCTTGCACCAAGTAAGAAATTGAAATTTCAATTCTTACTTTGTTCTTCCATATATTGCAATAAATGGTATCTTCCAATAATTGAAGCACATGCAACTGATAAGTGGATGTCTTCAGCTTTATTAACTAGCAATGTTGGTAATTGTAACTCATTTAATTTAGCTCAGTTATTTTCAATAAAGAATTTTTGATGATATTTTAATATTGAATTAGTTGTTGAATATTTATCAATAATAATTGCAGTTGCTTGAATTTTGCATTTTTTAGCCAATGTACTCAATGCACTTGCGTGAGTGAAAAATTTAAGTTCATTAGCATTATAAGACTTGCTTAATTTGTTGTATCCAGCTTGTGTAAGTGTGTAAACGGAATATTCAAGAAATTCCATTAATCTAGGAGCTAAAGATAAAATTTGTTTATCAGATAGTTTTTTAGAATCCTTTACACCTAATGAAGCGACAAATTGTTTAAGCTTATTTGGTAAATAAACTGCACAAGAAACAAGTGGTGTTCAGTAATCACCGACTCCTGTTTCATCAACACCAATTACTTGCTCTAAATCAACATTAAGTTGTTTGATATCATCAATATATTTCATTATTCTTCCTCGATAGCTTGAATTTTTCTTTTACGTGCGTTTGATTTTTCTATCTCGGCTTGTGGATTGTCTAAGAATTTGTGAATGTATTCTCCAACTCCACCTTCTTTATTTGTTTTAGAAATTCTAATTGATGCATATTTTTTAACGTCTTTTGAAGCATTAGCCATAGCTACTGAAATGTTTGCGATTTTAAACATAGGAACGTCGTTAAATCCATCTCCTAATGCAATTGTGTTTTCGACTTTAACGTCGTAGTATCTAATTAACATACTTAAAGCTTTACCTTTGTTAGCTGTAATGTTAGTCATATCGAAAACAGGTGTTAAACCTTCTCCTTTTGATCAGTATGAGAATTCAGCTAAGTCACCATATCTTGATTTAAGGTATTTTCTAAGTTCTTCAATGTTTGTTGTCTCTTTAACGTCAAAGATAATTCCTGTAGGCATTAAAGGAATTTTGTATAAGTCTAAACCGATACGTAATTTTGAACTTGTTTTAAATCCAAAAACTTTTTCAAGTTCTTCATCACGGTGATCTAATTGAACTCAGTCTGGTCCTTCAATAGCGATGTTTGAAACTTCTTTTTTAACTTTAGGATCACCTAAAATGTATAATGCTTCGTTTAAGTTTAAGTATTTAATGTAAGGGATGAATTCTTGATCATATGGATGGTGAATATGCGCTCCATTGTAGTTAGCAACGATTGTGTTAAGACCTAATGATTCATAAATGAATTTAGTACTTCTTCAAGGTCTTCCTGTAAGGATACATACAACGTGTCCTTCTTCTGTTGCTCTTTTAATTGCGCTAAGTGTTCTGTCGTGAATAACACCTGTTGCACTAGATTGAAGTGTTGTACCATCTAAGTCAATAGCAAATAAAAATTTTTCTTTTTCTGCTGCCATAATCTACCTCTTTCTTTAAATTATTTTTTGAAAATTTTATTCCTATGGCATAGGAATATTAATTGAAAATACAACATATTTGTAAAATATGTTTATAAATTATAAAGTATTTTTTAAAAAACGGTAATTTGTAAGAAAAATTGTGAAAAATTCCATAAAAAAGTGAAAAATTGCAGTTTTTATCCTTGAATTTAAAGATTTTGGAAAAAGTTAAAAAAAATAGACTGAAAAATCTTTTTTCTATATAATTAGTTTAAACATTATTATTTATATTAAATAATAAAAACTTAACTTGTTAAATAGAGGTAGTGATGATTAAGTATCAAAGAATTCTTTTAAAACTTTCTGGAGAAGGTTTTGCAAACAAAGAAAAACATTTAGCAATTGACTATGATTTAGTTCACAAAATTGCATTACAACTTAAAGAAATTGTAGCTAAAGGTATACAAGTATCAGTAGTTATCGGTGGAGGAAACTTCTGAAGAGGTGCTTCTGCTGAAAAAAATGGGATTAACAGAAATAAAGCTGACTATATTGGAATGCTTGCTACAATTATGAATGCTATTGCCTTAGGTAGTGGTTTCGAGCGTGTTGGACTTAAGGCTAGAGTTCAAAGTTCATTAAACATTGATCAAAGAGTAGCTGAATATTACGTTAACGAAAAAACAATCAAATACTTAGAAGATGGTGAAGTTGTTATCTTTGCTGGAGGGACAGGTCGTCCATTCTTTACAACAGATACAGCGGCAACATTATATGCATCAGAAGTTGGTGCTCAAGTTATTTTAATGGGTAAAAATGGAACTGATGGAATTTATGACTCAGATCCAAAGAAAAATCCTGATGCAAAACATTATGATCACATCACTTATGATGAAATCTTAGAAAAGAAATTACAAGTTATGGACTTAACAGCCACAAGTATGGCTAGAGACAACAATATTAATTTAATTGTGTTTAACTTATTAGAAGAAAATTCAATTTTAAATGCACTTGAAGGAAAAATCAAACATACAGAGGTTACTAAATAATGGAATTAGATATTTATTTATTAGATTTTGCTGAAAAAGCAGAAAAAGCACTTTCACATTACCGTTTTGAATTATCAAAAATTTCAACAGGTAGAGCTAACCCTCAATTGATCAAAGGTATTCGTGTCAATTACTATGACACACCTACACCACTTGAAGAATTATCAAACATTTCAGTGCCTGAGCCACAACAATTATTAATCAAACCTTACGATATTACATCAGTTAAGGAAATTAATAAAGCTCTTGAAAAAGCAAACTTAGGTGTTATGCCAATTGATGAAGGAAGTCAAATTAGATTAAACTTCCCTCCTCTTACAACTGAAAAACGTAAGGAAATGGTCAAATCATTATCTAAGTTAACTGAAAATGCTAAAGTAGGTGTTCGTAATGCTCGTCAAGAAGTTAATAAAGCTATCAAAGCTGATGAAGAGTTATCAGAAGACGAACAAAAAAGATACTTAGATGTTATTCAAAAAGAAGTTGATAAAGAAATTAGTAAAATCGACAAAATTACAAGTGAAAAACAAGAAGAATTAATGAATAAATAAATGTCAAACTAGCTTTTTAGCTAGTTTTATTGTATTTATAAGAAAGGAGACAATATGACTAATGATACAATTGCAGCAATCAGTTCAGGTTCTCATATAAATCAACCAATTTCAATTGTTCGTGTATGTGGTCCTGATGCAGTAAATGTTGTTTCTAAAGTTTTTAAAGGAAAAATTGGTGCAGATCACACAATTTCATATGGTTTCATTCACGATAATGGACAACTTATTGATGAAGTTTTAGTTATGTCATTTGTTGGTAAAAAAGATACAAATGGTAATGATGTATTCAATAACTATGTTGGCGAACCTTTAATCGAAATTAACTGTCACGGTGGAATTGTTGTTACAAACAAAGTTTTAAGTTTATTACTTGAAAATGGTGCCAGATTAGCTGAACGTGGTGAATTCACTAGAAGAGCTTTTTTAAATGGAAAAATGGACTTAATTAAAGCTGAAGCTATTCACGATTTAATTATGGCTCAAACTTCATCTCAAGCACTCGCGTCAGTTAATAAATTCAAGGGTAAAACTTCAGGTTTAATTGATGAGTTCTTAAATAAGATTGCTGTTTTGATCGGTCTTGCTGAAGTTAATATCGACTACCCTGAATACGATGATGTTGAACGTTTAGATTCAATTAATATGTCAGAGAAAGTTTCTGTTTTAATCAGTGAGCTAGAAAAAATAGTGAAAATTTCAGAGGATTCTAGATATGTTTTTGAAGGTGTTAAAGTTGCATTTTTAGGAAAACCTAACGTTGGGAAAAGTAGTATTTTAAATGCACTTTTATCAGAAGATAAAGCAATTGTTACAGATATCGCAGGAACTACAAGAGATTTAGTTGAAGCTACCTACAAAATCAACGATATGTTATTTAAACTTGTTGATACTGCTGGTTTAAGAAACACTCAAGAAATTATTGAAAAAATTGGTATTCAAAAATCGTTAGATCAAATTGAAAAAAGTGATCTTGTAGTTCACGTTGTATCTGCAAATGAATCTGAAGATGATTTTGATAAATTAATTGAGCAAAAATCAAAAGAGTTAGGTAAGTTTTATTTAAAAGTTATGAACAAAAAAGACTTGCTAAAGTCAGATAAGTCATTAGATAATAACGTTATTTATATTTCTGCTTTAAATAACGATATTGAAGCATTAGAACAAGGTTTAGTTTCGAACTTCCAGAATATCAACATTTTAGATGAGCGTATTTTTTCAAATACACGTCAACTTTCACTTATTAAGCAAGCTTTAAATTCGCTTAAGGATGCTAAAAATGCACTTGACAACTATGCAACTTTTGACATGGTTATCATCGATTTATATGCAGCGTGAGATCAATTACAGAATATTAAAGGAAATGTAAACAGAGAAGACTTATTAGATGTTATGTTCAGCACTTTCTGTTTAGGTAAATAATATGAGTTCAAAGAAAAATAAATTTGTTGATGCACATAATCATTTATCAATGACTGCTTACAAACATGAAGACATTATTGATATGATTTGCGAGCAAGCTTATGCTAATAGACTTGAATTTATGATTGTTAATGGTGGTCACGCTGAAGAAAATAAAGAAGTTATCAAGTTAGCTAAAAAGTATCCTGATTTAATTAAACCTGTTATAGGAATTCATCCTGAAGATGGAATTGATGAGAATGATTATTTAAGATATAAAGATTTAATTGATGAGACTATTGTTGGAATTGGAGAAATTGGATTAGATTACTTCTATGAAGAGGGTGTTCCATCAAGAGAAAATCAAATTAAATCATTTAGAAATCAAATCAAATTAGCACAAGAATTAAACCTGCCAATTGTTGTTCACATTAGAGATAAAATCGACCAATACCAAGCTTACCAAGATGTTTATGATATTTTAAAAGAGTTTCCTAACATCAAAGTTATGCTCCATACATTTGCCGGAAATATGGATTGAGCTAAGAAATTTTTAGAATTTAAAAATCTTTATTTTTCATTCAGCGGTGCTGTTACATATGGAACGACAAACCAAACTAGAGATATTATTGAGTTTTTACCACTTGAAAGAATTCTTACAGAAACTGACGCTCCATTCTTAAGAGTTCATCCATATACAGAACAAAAAAACGAACCAAATACAGTTTTATTTGTAGCTTACTACATAGCAGGAATTAAAAAAGTGGGTATGGATAAATTCACAGATAGAATTAATAAAAACTTAAGGACTTTATTTAATTTATAATGCAAAATAAAAAAGAAGTTTATGCAAAAAAGAAGTTTGGACAAAACTTCTTAAAAGATCAAAACATTTTACGTAAGATAATAAATGTATTTAATGTAAAGGATCAAAAAGTACTAGAAATAGGACCGGGTAGAGGTGCTTTAACTAATTACCTTTTAAATGCAGGTGCTTATGTAACTGCTTTTGAAATTGATCCTGATATGGTTGATGTTCTAAATAAAGAAATAGATAATCCTAACTTTAAACTTATTCATCAAGATTTCTTAGAAGCTAATATAACTGATTTTAAGGACACTTACATTATTGCTAATATTCCTTATTACATTACAACTGATATCTTATTTAAGATTTTTGAAAATAAGGATAATTTTAAAGGTGTGTTAGTAATGGTTCAAAAAGAAGTAGCACAGAGAGTTTGTGCTAAACCTAATACAAAAGATTATTCAAAATTATCAGTTTCATCACAATTTTTAGCTGACTGCAAATTAGAATTTATTGTTCCTGCAAATGCTTTTTCACCTGCGCCGAAGGTTGATTCAGCTATTTTATCTTTAAGATTTAAAAATAATGTTTCCTTAGATGAATGAAATTCAATTAAGGATTTCTTCAAATTATGTTTTGAAAACAGAAGAAAGAAGCTTTCTTATTCATTACAAAATAAATGTTCGAAAGAGCATATTCTGAAAGTATTTGAACAATTAGGGTATGATGATAATTTAAGAATTCAACAATTATCAGTAGAAAAAATTGTTGAATTATTCAAAAAGTTAGAAAAGTAAGTGAGAATCATTTGCTTTTTTTATTTAATTTTGCAAATAATACTAAAAAATAAGACTGCAAATTTTAAATATTAACTGATATTGAATCGAATAAAGTGATAGCATTAAAATAAGATATATAAGTTAAGGGGTGTTAAAATGAAAGAGATTAAATTTAAATTAAATGAAGAAAGACCTTTGGAATTAATCATAAATGAAAATGCTTATCCAGGTGATATTATTGATTTATCAACATTAAGTAGTAGTGAGTTATTCGCTTTGAGTAGTAATATCAATAATGAAAGAAATTATGACATTAAAAAGCAGGCAGAAAAAGAATTACTTGAAAACCTTACAAATTTACCTGAATATAAGGTAAACGTACAAGGTCTAGTTGATGAGTATAATAAAAAACTTGCTAATTTGCAAACAGAATTAAATAAATTAAAAACATCAATGAATTCTACAATTGAAGTCGAGAAACTTAAATTGCAATCAACTAAGGATGCAGAAATTGCAGCATTAAAATCAAATATTAAGAATCTAGAACAAACTAAAGAACAAGAAATCAGGAACGTAAAATCTGAATTGGAAATTACATTTACAGAGAAGATGCAAAAACAAAAAGAAGCTTATAGTCAATTAAATACAGAATTAAGTAAATTAAAAGCATCAATGAATTCAACGATTGAAGCTGAGAAAAGTAAGCTTGAACTAAATAATATTAAAGCAATAGAAAAAGTCAAAGAAGAGTACAAAAAAGAATTAGAAAAAGAAAATGAAGTTAATAATAATCAAATTATCAAAGAATTAAAAGACAATTTTAAAGAGCAAATTGAAGAACTTAAAAAAGACAAAATTGAAGTTCAAAATAAATTAGAAGCTGCTAACAACACAATTGATGCTCTTAAAACAAGTAAATCATTATTATCTTCAAAGAGAGTTGGAGAAAACTTTGAAGAACAAATTGCTCACTTATTAGATCAGTACACAAACTTGGATGATTTAGTTGATTATGAAAAAACAACAACTAATATTGATGGTACAAAACCAGACTTCTTAATTACTTTCTACAAGAACGACAATAATAATAGAGTAAAAATTGGTTCTGTTGTTATTGAGGCAAAAACAGAAACAGAAAATGGTTCACAAAAGAACTCACAATTCATTAGTAAATTAATAAAAGATCAAAAAGCTCGTCATGCAGAAGCTGCATTCCTAGTTACTGAATTGGAAAAAGAAGATGACTTTCTTGTAAAAATCGAAAGAGATAAAGATAACAAGAACCAAGTTTGAGTAATAAGATTACCATTTATGATTCAAATGTTGCAACTACAACGTTATATGTTTTTAAAGGCCTCTGAATTTAATTTTGTTGAACTTAGAGATAAAATGAAAATTCTTGAAGAATTCGAAGAATTCAAAAAGAAACTTTTAGAAACAAGATTAGATGCACTTAATAAAGTTGCGGCTGATATGAAGAAACAAGTTGAAAAAATTCAAGATTCAGCTAATGCGCTTGAAAACCTACTTTCAAATGATCTTGAAAGAAAATTCAGATACTTAGTTGATGAAGTTGAAAAATTCAAATTAACTAAGAAAATGAACAAAGTTAATTGAGATAGTGCACCACAATCTGTTGAAGCTAAAAGTCCACATTTGATCGAGGGAGCACAAGAGGCTCACATAGTCGAAGTAGAAGAAGAATAGAAAAAAGAAAATCAGCAAATAAACTGCTGATTTTTCTAATCTTTTTTGTATTTATTCACTTTTTCTCTTTTGATTTTAGGTAAATTTAACACCATTGTAAACTCACCTTTAATAGAGTCTAAATTTACAAAGTGCTGAAGAATTTCACTAGCAGACCCATAAAAAAGATTTTCGTGTAGTTTTGTAAGTTCTTTAGCTAAACAAATTTTTTCTTGTCCATTAAATACAAAATTAATGTCTTCTAATGTTGAAATTAATTTGTGAGGTGATACATAATAAATGTGTGTTCCAATATTCAATTCTTTAAGTTGATTAATTCTTTGTTGACTCTTGTCTTTAATAAAACCGTGAAATGTAAAATCATTGGTAAAGTTAGAAGCAACGAATGCTGTTATAGCTGCATTTACACCTGGGATAATTTCGATATCTATGTTGTTTTTTCTTGCTTCTGAAATAACTTCAAATCCAGGATCCGAAACAACTGGCATCCCTGCATCTGATACTAAAGCGACATCTTCGCCATTAGAGATTAAGTTAATAATCCCTTGTGCACTATGTTTTTCGGTGAAATTATTGTATGTCAGTAATTTTTTATTTGCTATTTCATATCTTTGAAGAAGCTTAGAAGTGACTCTTGTATCTTCACAAGCAATTATGTTTACCTCCTGTAAAATTCTTAATGCTCTTAAAGTTATATCTTCAAGATTACCAATCGGTGTTCCTACAATATACAATTTAGCCATAGTACTCCATTAATTTATTTAATAAAAGTTGTTTATGTAATTCAAAATTACCTTGAAAGTTTTTTGAGTTATTAAAGTCATCTAAATCAACTATAAATGTTAATAAGTTAGGGTGCTTTTCTAATAATTCTTGTCTCAGTTTATTTAGTTCTTTGTGCAATGGTAATGTTTGGAATTCTAAAAACTTACCTAATATGAATGCTTTTAATAATGATAAAACAAAGTGTGCATCTTTATCGTTATCCTTGTTTACTATTGTTCTATCTAAATATTCAAACATATAAATTTTATTTAATAAAGATTGTCTTGTAGCAATTATGAAACCTGCAATAAGGTGTTGATATTTATCTAAGTGTTCAGAAGCTTCAGTTAAAAAAGTTAAATCGTTAGAAAGCATTTTGACAACTGAAAAAGTTGGATCATTTTTTAATGAAGCAAATTTTTCTTCTATTATCTCAAGAGAGAGAATATCAACTTTTAAGACTTGTGCACGTGATAATATGGTCGGAAGAACATTATTCACATTGTTTGTTGTCATTATAATAACAACTTTATCTGATGGTTCTTCAATTGATTTTAAAAGTGAATTAAGTGCAATTAATGAAGAGTTTTCAATGTTTTTAATGATAACTATTTTGTACTTATCAAAGTTACTTGAATAGGAAACTTCATTAAAAACATTTTCAAATTCTTCTTTTTTAATAGGTTCTTCTGAACCGTCTAAATAGTAAATGTTAGATGGTAGGCTTAATTTGTCTAATTCAGCTATTGGAGTGTGATTAATGTTGTTGATAAAATCTAACAAATCGTTGTCAAAATTGTAGTTACTATTAGCAGTTAATAAAAATAAATGATTTAGCTTATTTAATTTTGCTGAATCATTTATTGACTTTAATATAGATAGATTAATCATTACTCAAATGATTTAAGGTAAGATAAAAATTTCGGACTTTGTTGTAACTGCATGATAATATCTTCTAAAACTTCATCTTCTGTTTGAGTAGCGTCAATAATAATGAAACGTTGAGGGTCTGATTTAATCATTTCTAAGTACCCTTTGTAAACATCGTGGTGGAATTGTAATTTTTCTTGTTCCATTCTGTCTTCAACTAATCTTGTTTCTTCACGACGCTTTTTAGCTTGCTCTGGAGTTAAATTTAAGAAAATTGTAATATCTGGCATTGTTCCATTAATAACTATGTTAGTAATAGCTTTTGTAAATTCAATACCTAAATTTCTTGCATATCCTTGATATGCATAAAAGCTATCTACATATCTATCACAAATAAGAATTTTATTTTCTTTAAGTGCTGGTCAAATTACTTTTTCTAAGTGAATTCTTCTACTTGTTGTGTATAAAAGAGCTTCAGCAACAGGTGAAAGATCTGATTCTTTGCTTAAAATAATTTCTCTAATTTTTTCAGCTTCTTTAATCCCTCTTCCACCAGGTTCTCTTGTTCAAAGAGCAGGAATGTGTGGGTAAAGTTCCTGTAATTTTACATAAAGTTTCTGTGTTAAAGTAGTTTTACCACTACCGTCTAAACCTTCAAATGATATAAACATAGTTTCCTCCAGATGATTGTATTTAATTTATTTTTGTCTATTTATAAGTGAGAATTTTAAAGTGATAGCATCAATGTAGTCAACTGATGAACCTACTGGTAAACCGATGGCTAATCTTGTCACTTTTAAATTCTGTTTAGTAAGTTTCTCCTTAAGAAATTCATTAGTTACCTCACCTTTTATGCTTGGAGAAATCCCTAAAATAATTTCATCAAATTTTTGAGCATAATCTAAAAGTTTTTGAATTTCTTTTTGATACTTTTGCTCCTCATATTCATTGATAATTAGATGTGAAAATACATAATACTTACCGTTGTAAATATTAGCATCTTCAATTTTTTGCATAACTTGTCTGTTTTCCACAATTAACAACATGTTATCTCTTGAGCTATTGTCACAAATACTGCAATAATTGTTTTCAATAACTTGCGAACAAATAGGACAAAATGTTGTTTTTTCTTTTACATCAATAAAAGCTTGTGCAACTTGTTGCACTTGCTCTTTTTCAGCTTCTAATATTCAATAAACAATTTTTTCAGCTTGTTTTTTAGAAATACCAGAAATTTGCCTAATAACTTCTAAAAATTTGTTAATTTGTTCTGTATTAAACATTCTTATTAAAATGGCATTCCAGGCATTGATGGAGCTAATTTATCTTGCTCTTCTTTGATTAAATCAATACCTTCATTGATTGCTATTGTAATTAAGTCTTGAAGAATGTCTTTATCTTCAGGGTCAATTAATAATTCATCAATTTCAATTGAAACGATTGACATATCTCCTTTAAGAACTACTTCAATACCTTGTTTAGAAACTGTGAATGTTTTTTCATCTAATTCTTTTTGTTTTGTTTCTAATTCTTTTTGCATATTTTTAATTCTTCTTAAAAAATCATTATTCATAATAACCTCTATTCATATTCTATTTCTAATTCTTCATCATCACCTAATAATAATTTACCAATTTGAGTTAAGTCAGTTAAAGTGTTTTGTGCAAACTCATCTTCTCATTTTTTAGGTTTATAATCTGCAATTTGGATGTCTTTATTTTGTCCAATTGTTTCTCTAATTTTAGCAAGAGCTGCCGAATCAACTGGATAAATATATTTGTTTTTGTTATCAAAAACATATTTAACAAATTCTTGCATTTTAGGTGTGTTGGCAAGCTCTTTTAGCTTATTAACTTTAGCAGTATCTTTATTGTAAATGTTAATGAAATATTCTGAAGCAGCCATAATTGATGAATCTTCAAACAACTCAGCAATCTCAGAAAACTCAGGTTTGTTTTGAGTGATTATTGCTAAATCTTGATTAATTGATCTTTGGAATTGAGCTGCTTTATCACGTGATGGATCTTCTTTAGATCAAAGAGTGTTGTAGATATATTCGAAGACATTAACTTCTTGTGGTTCACTAATTTGTATAGGTTCATCATTTGTTGAAATTTCTTCAGGTTCAGGAAGCTTTTCTTCTTCTTTTATTTCTTCCTGAATTTCTTTTTGAACTTCCTCCACGAATTCCATTGTTTCTTCAAACTTAGGATCTTCTACTTCACGAGTGTTAATTAATATTTTATTTGTTGATGTATCTGATTGTAATTGGATAATATCATCATTAACATCATCAAAATCACTTGATAATTCGTGTTTTTGGATAATGAATTCATTTGTTTTATTAACTTGATCAGAAATTTCCTTTGTAAGTGCTTTATTAATTTCTAAAGATTCAAGTAAGATGTTTTTTTCTTCTTGCACTTCAATAGGTACGTTTTCTTGTTGATAAGGTGTAAATTCATCAGCTAATCCATTCCCAACAGGTTCAATTTCTGGAATTATTAATGCATCAGCAAAATGATTATCTGATTGTTTTGTTTCTTGTTTAACTTCTTCTTTAGTTTCTTTCTTAATTTCCTCTGTTTGTGTTTGTGAGGATTCCTGATTTACCTGATTTATTTCAATATCAAAGTTACCCGATATAACTGAAAAAATGTTTTCAGTTGTTAAAACAAATTTCTCTTCATCAAGTTTTTCTTCTTCTATTTTTTCACTTAAAAATGAGTTATCTATGAAACCATCATCTTCAATTTCTTCAACTTTTATGTCTTGGAGAATAGTGTTTTCATTTTTATCGACTTCCATTGAAATATTAGTTTGAGGTTCATTAGAAGTTAATTCTTCTTCAATAATTTCTTTAGTTTCTGTGAAAACATTATTAGTTGAAGTTTTGTGATTTTCTTTGTTAAACACAGGTTTGATAAATACAGGTGCAACATAAGTTTCATCTGAATCTTCTTGCGAACTAGGATTGATAGCATTTAAAGCTTTTAAAACACCTAATTGAATAATTTCAAATGGATATTCGCTTTTGTTAACTTTAATTAACATATCATAGAATATGTCAGTTAATTCAAAACAAGTTTTATTATCTAAGTGAACTGATGATAATTCTTCAGGTTCAAATCAACTTAATAAACTTGCATTATTTGTTTTATATAATATTATCTTTTCTTTTAAGAAGTTAACTAAACTTAAAACGAATTGCTGAGGTTCAACGCCGTTGTTTTGGAATTCATTTAATAATGAAATTAATTTAGTTCCATTGTTAATAGAAATTAATTTGAAGATTTTAACAATTTGCTCTGATGATAAAACACCGAAGTTTTGATAAATTGATTCAGCGCTTATGATACCTGAATGCAACATACTAACTTGGTCAGCGATTGTAAGCGCATCCCTCATACCACCACTAGATAATCTTGCAATGAGTTTAAGAGCTTGAGTATCATATTTTATATGTTCTTGGTTAAAAACTTTTGAAAGTTGTTTGATGATATTCTCATCATTCATTCTATGGAACACAAAGTTTTGAACTCTTGATCTAATTGTTAAAGGAATTTTATGTAAGTCTGTTGTCGCTAAAATAAAAATAGCGTGTTTAGGTGGTTCTTCAAGTGTTTTTAATAATGCATTAAAAGCACTTTTTGTAAGCATATGAACCTCATCTATGATGTAAATTTTGTATTTACCATTCATAGGTGTTTGCTCAATTTTTTCCTTAAGATCTCTAATTTCATCAACACCATTATTTGATGCAGCATCCATTTCGATTATGTCAATATTGTTGTTTAAATTACTTAAGCAAATTTCACATGGATTAAGAACATCAGTAGGATCTTTATGAACACAATTTAACATCATTGCAAATATTTTTGCAATCGATGTTTTACCAGTTCCTTTTGGACCTGAAAATAAATAAGCATGTGATATTTTGTTAGTCTTTAAAATATTTTTTAAAGATAAAATTATGTGCTCTTGGCCTATAACATCATCAAATGTTTTTGGACGATATTTTCTATACAATGCTTTATATTCCATGTTTAATTACCCTTCTTAAAATTTGATATTGACATAAAAGATAAAATCTTTATTTTAATTATTATACTAATAAAAAACATATAGTTTTTTAAAAGTTTTAAAAAACTTCTCAGATTACACAAAGAGAGAATAAAAAACTTTTATACCTATGTGCTAGGAATAAAAGTCAAAAAAGCTTAATTTAGTAAATAAGCATAAAAAAAGACCGAAAGGCCTTGATTATTCAGCGCTTCTAGCAGCTCTTCTAGCGTCTCTTGCACGTTCTTTTGCAAGTTTTTTAGCACGAGCTTCAGCACGTAATTTGTTTTTTAATCTAACTACTTTACGCATTTTTATCCTTTATTTAAACTATTTTTATAATGATAATTTTTATGAATTGTGCATATATATTTTTGCAAAAATACATGCTATTTTTCTTATGTTATTTTACTATAAAAAGTCTTAAATCATTCATATTTTTTAATCTTCCGAATTTTTATTTCGATATCTATCAATATACTTTAAAAATTGTAATTAGCATCTATATAATAAATTATAATTTTAATTAACAAGCATTTAAGTAGGAGTAAGTATGAAAAAAAACTTAGAACAAAAAATTGCAGACAAAATTATCAGACAGTCATTAGATAAGATTATGGATGATCGTTTTGGTAGATATTCAAAATACGTTATTCAAAACAGAGCTATTCCAGAAGCACGTGATGGGCTGAAACCAGTTCAACGTAGAATTTTATATTCTATGTTGGGACTTGGTTTAACTCACGATAAACCATATAAAAAGTCAGCTCGTGTTGTAGGAGATGTAATTGGTAAATATCACCCACATGGTGATTATCCAGTTTATGAAGCTATGGTTAATATGTCTCAATGATGAAAAATAAATCACCCATTACTTGATATGCACGGTAATGTCGGTTCTATTGATAACGACCCTGCTGCCGCTATGCGTTATACAGAGGTTAGAATGTCACCTATTGCTGAATATGTTTTAGGTGAAATTAAGAAAAATCCTGTTAAGTTTGCTCCTAACTTTGATGATTCAGAAATTGAACCAATAGTTTTACCATCGTTATTCCCTAACTTACTTGTTAATGGTGCTTCAGGTATTGCTGTAGGTATGGCGACTGAAATGCCCCCACATAACTTAAATGAAATTATTGATGGAGCTATCTATAGAATTACAAATCCATTTTCACATTTTGATGAAATTTCAAAAATCGTTAAGGGTCCTGACTTCCCAACAGGTGGTGTAATCAAAGGGAACAAAGGGATCTTAGAAGCGCTTGAATTTGGAAACAATACAAAAAACAAAATCAGATTGTTTTCTAAATACACAACTTCAGAAGATGAAAAACATAAATATATTGAAATCACAGAGATTCCTTATGGTGTAGTGAAGTCGAAATTAGTTTATGAGATTGACAAAATTATTAAAGATAAGTTAATTGATGGAATTACAGAAATTAAGGATCAATCAGATAGAGATGGAATTAGCATTTTAATTACTTTAAATAAAAATGCTAATGAACGTAGTATTTTAAATTACTTACTTCAAAAAACAAATATGCAAGTTATTTACACATACAACAATACTTGCATCCTTAAAAATGAGCCTGTTACACTTGGTGTAATTGGGCTTCTAGATGCTTACGTAGCTCACGTTAAAGATATTAAAGTTAAGACTTTAACATACGATTTAGAAAAACTTAAATTGCGTTTAGAGCTTGTAGAAGGGTTTATTAAAGTTTCAGAAATTTCAGATGAAGTTATTGCAGTTATTAGAAGATCAGAAGGTTCTAAAGCTGGTGTTATTCAAAACTTAATTAAAGAGTTTGGATTTACACAAAATCAAGCAACAGCTATTGCTGAAATGAGACTTTACCGTTTATCTAAAACAGATAAGCAAGCCTACTTGAATGAAAAATTACAATTAGAAAAAGACATTAAGAAAATTTCTAAATTGCTTATTGATCCAAAAGCGTTTGACCAATACATTATTGAACAATTAATGGAAATTAAAGTTAAATTTGGAACTCCGAGAAAAACTCAAATCGAAAATCAAGAATATGACTTTAGCTATGATCAAACTGATTTAGTAAAAGAAGAAATTCTTAACATTGGAGTTTCAAGAGCAGGATACATCAAGAGATTTTCACAAAAAGTTCTTGATAGTAACAAGATTGAAAATTATGGACTTAAAGATGATGACTATTTAGTTTTCTTCGGAAAAGTAAATTCATTACACAACTTAATTTTCATTACAGCTCAAGGTAACTACATTGTGTTCCCTGCTTACAAAATTCCAGAAGATAAATGAAAAGACAATGGAACTCACTTATCTGCTTATGTAGATATCCGTGTGATGGATGAAATTGTGGGAGTGTTTGAAGTTTCAGATTGAAATATTTTATCTTACATTGCTCTAGCAACAAAAGATGGATATGTTAAGAAAACAGTGCTTAAAGATTTTGAAGTTTCAAGGATTAATAAAATTTACAAGGCTATTAACATTGAAAAAACAGATGCAGTTGTTAATGCTGTTATGACAGATGGAACAACTAATGCAATCATAATTACTGAAAAAGGTAATGTAACTAAGTATTCTGAAACTGAATTACCACAATTCGGAACTAAAGCTAAAGGTAATAAAGGGGTTTACTTATCACTTGATGATAAGATTGCTACATTTACTTGTGTTAAATCAGATCAAATGGTAGGTATCTTATCAACAAATGGTCAAATTATTAAAATCAATTCATCTAAATTACTATCTGTACCTAAAAATATTAAAGGTAAACCTTTATTAAAAGATAATAAGAAATTTATTCCATACGTTTGTGAACCAATCAATGATGAATCAGTTATCTACATTAAAGATGATTTTGAGCACACAATTATTGAATCTGTTAAATCATATGGCGTTTCAAACGATAGTGCAAGAGTTTACAATATAGATGTTCCAAGTATTTACAAAATGTCATTTAATGTTAAATATTTTGACAAAGATTATGCAATTGCACAAAACTTATTCAGCCAAGAGCAAGTGAAAAAAGAAAAAGATCTATTAGAAAAAACAGATGCTGTTGTTTCTAATGTTTCGAAAAGTTTAGATGACATTTTAAAACGTATTGATGAATTAACTAAGAGTACAAAGAAATAATATCTCAGCAATGGGATATTTTTTTATTTGCAAAATTTGATTAAAAAAAGAATAGCTATTTTTTAGCTATTCAATTACTAATTCATCTAAACTATTTTATTCTTTAAAGCAATTATTGCACCAATCATTGAGAATAATGGTCCTAAGAAAATAGAAATTATGTAAAGTACCATTACAGCTGTATTTTGTGATGAAACTCTTATGGCTCCTATGATTACAAGAATAAATCCTGTAAGTCCTGTTGCAAAAGATATAAATCCAAGAATACCAAAAACTATAAAGTATAATACCATGAATGCTGCAACATCAGAATAGTCTTTTTCATAAGTTCCATCACCTGAATCTGTTATTGTTGCAGATACACCAGCAACTGCTACAGAGAATAAGAAAATAACAACTGCAAAAACTATGCATAATAAAAGGTTTACAATTGATAAAGCTAAAATAGGTTTAGATAAATTGCTTTGTTGTTTGTTCATAATAACTGATGTTTCCTTTTATATTTTAACAATATATCATATTAATTATATATTATTTGAGTGCGTTTAACTAATTTGATGAAATAACAGTTATTTTGTAGGTTGTTTGTGATTTGTTGATATCAATTCTTGTTGATTCAGTAGTCATTTTGTAACCTTCCGGAACTAATTTAGCTACGTCATAGTAGTAATAGTAATCAGGCAAGTTAGTTGTATTCGTTAAAATCACTTCATCATTATCATTCACAAATTCAAATGTGTATGGGATCATAGTAACAGGAGCACGTTTTTTGGTGATAGTTATATTTATAGTTTCTGTATCATCTAGAGCATAAGTGCTTTTGTTATATTCATATTCACCTGTCTTATATTCTTCAGGTAAATTCTCATCATCTACTTCAAAAAATTGAATATATTCATCAGCATCTATTGAATGCATATAGGAGTGAACAATTTCATTTTTGTATAAAAAATTAATTTTGACTTCTCTTTTAGGTATTTCGTAGTGTCTATTTGAATTTTGCACAGTAATAACTATTCTTGCTATAGTCACACCTAAGCCACAGACCATTAAAAATGATGCTCAAATTATTCATATTAAGGTTTTCTTATTAATTTTCTTTTTCATATCGATCCTGTTAGTTAATAAATTTAATTATAAAGATTTATGAGATTTTAAGTCTAAAAAATAGACTTTTTAGTCATTTTTAAAAGAATATTATGCTAAAAATTAACATATATAATATATTAATCATGAGTATATTCGATTTAAAAGCAGACTATAAACCACAAGGTCATCAACCTAAAGCAATTAAAGAATTAGCAGAGGGTGTTAAAAAAGGAATTACTGACCAAGTTCTTTTGGGAGTAACAGGTTCAGGAAAAACTTTTACTATTGCTAATGTTATCAAAGAAGTCAATAGACCTACTATTATTTTGTCTCATAATAAGACTTTAGCAAGTCAGTTATATAGTGAGCTAAAGTCATTTTTTCCTAATAATGCAGTTGAATATTACATTAGTTACTTTGACTATTTCAGACCTGAAGCTTATGAACCAAGTACTGATGTTTATATTGAAAAGGATTCTAAAACTAATGAGCAAATTGAAATCTTAAGAATGAGTGCAATTAATTCATTAATTACACGTAAAGACGTAATTGTTGTGGCCAGTGTTTCAGCTATTTATGGAGCACTTTCTCCTGAAGTTTATAAAGATTCATTCTTTAGATTTTACAAAGGTCAAGAAATTGGGTTGAATAACTTTATCACACAACTTATCAAAATTAAATATGACAGAAATGATATAGACCAGTCTCCTGGAGATTTCACAGTTAAAGGTGACACGGTAATTGTTAGACCTGCTGATTCTGAAAATCATGCAATTAGGATTTCATTCTTTGGAGATGAAATTGAAGATATTGCGACAATAGATCCACTTACAAAAGAAGTCTCTAAAAAATATAATATCTATGTACTTTCACCTGGTGACGAGTATGCTACAGATAAAAGTATTTTTGATAGGATAATTCCAAAAATTGAAGAAGAATTAGCGCAATCAATTGCAAAGTTTGTTAAAGAACAGAAAATACTTGAGTCTGCAAGATTATCTCAAAGAGTTAAAAATGACATTGATGATATGAAAGAATTTGGTACTTGCAAAGGTATAGAAAACTACTCAATGTATCTTGATGGTAGAACTTTTGGCCAAAGACCGTACACAATTTTAGATTACTTCCCTAAAGATTCATTAATGTTAATTGATGAGTCACATATGTTTATTCCACAATTAGGAGCAATGTATAAAGGGGATAGATCAAGAAAAGAAAAGCTTGTTGACTATGGTTTTAGATTACCATCTGCTTTTGATAACAGACCTTTAATGTTTAATGAATGAGAAACTGAATTCAAGTTTCCTAGAATTTACATTTCAGCAACACCGGGTGATTATGAACTTGAAAAAACTGAACCAAGTAATATTTCAAAACTTTATGTTCGTCCAACTGGATTAGTTGATCCTGAAATTATTATTAAACAAAGCAAAATCAAATTGAAGACATCTATGACACTATAATAAAACAAAGAGAAACTGGTGAAAAAACAATCATTTTAACAGTCACAAAAAGAAGTGCTGAAGAATTATCGACTTACTTAATTGAGCACGGAATTAAAGCCGCTTACATTCACTCAGAACATAACACTTTTGTAAGAAATGAAATTATTAGAAAGCTTAGAAAAGGTATTTACGAAGTTATTGTCGGAATTAACCTTTTACGTGAAGGTATCGATATACCTGAAGTTTCTAGGGTACTTGTTTTAGATGCTGATGTAGCTGGTTTTATGCGTAATGCAAGAAGTTTAATTCAGATTACAGGTCGTGCAGCTCGTAACGCAAATGGTAAAGCAGTTTTCTATGCTGATAGAATCACCGAAGCTATGAAAATTTGCATGGATGATAATGAAGAAAAAAGACGTATTCAGCTTGCTTACAATAAAAAACACGGAATTGTACCTAGAACAATTATAAAGCCTATAAGTGAGCCAATTCACGGTCACGATATTACAAATGCTGTTGAAGCTATTTTAGCTAAACAAAACAAAACTAAATCAGGCGACAAAATTGATAAGAAAGCTAAGCAAGAAATTATTGACGATATTAGAAATCAAATGAATCAAGCTGCAAAAGAGCTTGATTATGAAAGAGCTATTGAGCTTAGAAATATATTATTAGAATTACAAGAAACAAAATAGAAAGGAGTATTAAATGAGTAAAGAAAATTTATTAATTATTCAGGGAGCTAGAGAAAATAACCTTAAGAATATTGATTTAACTTTACCTAAAAATAAGTTAATTGTATTTACAGGTCTTAGTGGTAGTGGTAAAAGTTCACTTGCGTTTAACACAATCTATGAAGAAGGAAGGAGAAGATATGTCGATTCTCTTTCATCTTATGCAAGAATGTTTTTAGGAGGAACCAAAAAACCAGATGTTGACAAAATTGAAGGACTAAGTCCATCAATTTCGATTGAACAAAAAACTGTTCATAATAACCCTAGATCTACTGTTGGGACAGTTACTGAAATTTATGATTATTTCAGATTACTTTTCGCAAGAATTGGTAAACCATATTGTCCTACACATAACATTGAAATTTCGACTCAGACAACTAAAGACATTTTAAATTCAATTTATGAACAAGAACCTAATTCAAGACTTGTTATTTTAGCCCCATTAGTTGATGGAGAAAAAGGAACACACCAAAATCTTTTTGAAAAGCTTAAAAAAGAAGGTTTCTTAAGAGTTAAAGTTAACGGTATGTATATGATGCTTGATGAACCTATTGATTTGAACAAAAACAACAAGCACACTATAGAATTAGTAATTGATCGTGTTAGATTAACTGAAGAAAATTACAATAGAATTTCACAAGCTTTAGAAATTGCAACTGAATATGCAGATGGATTAATTAAGATCGAAAATGTTGACTTAGATAAAACATTTATCTTCTCAAAAACATATTCTTGCATCTACAAAGATTTCAATATGCCTAAAATTGAAACAAGATTATTCTCATTCAATGCTCCATATGGAATGTGTGATAACTGTAAAGGGTTAGGTCTTGAGTTTAAAGCTGACTTTGATTCAATTGTTTCTGAACCTTGAAGATCAATTAGCGAAGGTGGAATTGAATATTTCCAAAATACAGTCAATACTCAAAATCTTGAATGACAAGAGTTTGATCAACTTTTAAATTACTACAATATAAACAAAAACACACCTATTGAAGACTTATGAGAAAAGGAGCTTGAAATAATTAAATATGGTTCACACGAACCTATTGCTTACACATTAGTTTCTTCATCAAATAACATCATTAGAAGAGAAAAAGAAATTGATGGTATCTTAACTAAGATTGAAAAAATGTATTATGAAACTACTTCAGATAGAAGAAGAGATTACCTTAAAAAATATATGGGTTCATTCACTTGTTCAGTATGTAAGGGTTCAAGATTAAATGAATATGCATTAGCAGTTAAATTGGATAATAAAAATATTTATGATTTTATTGCTTTATCAATCGAAGATTCGCTTGTAGCAGTTAATAAATTAATTGATACATTAAATGATAATGACAAGCAAATTTCATCATTAATTACAAAGGAATTAATCGACAGATTAAGCTTCCTTAAAAATGTGGGTCTTGACTATTTAACCCTTAACCGTAGTGCTGAAAGTTTAAGTGGTGGAGAAGCTCAACGTATTAGATTAGCTACTCAAATTGGTTCAAATTTAACAGGTGTTTTATATGTTTTAGATGAACCATCAATTGGATTACATCAAAAGGATAATTTAAAACTTATTGATGCGCTTAGAAAAATGGTTGATATTGGAAATACATTAATTGTTGTTGAACATGATGAAGACACAATGTTTGCATCTGACTATATCGTTGATATAGGGCCAGAAGCTGGATTAAATGGTGGAACAGTAGTTGCTCAAGGTACTTTAGATGAAATAGTAAAATCAAAAAATTCAATTACAGCTAAATATTTATCTGGTGAATGAAAAATCGAAGTTCCAGCAACACGTAGAGGTGGCAATGGTAAACAAGTTACTATTTATGGAGCTAGAGAAAATAACCTTAAAAATATTGATGTAACTATTCCTCTAGGTAAATTAGTTGCAGTGACTGGAGTTTCAGGATCAGGAAAAAGTACATTAGTTAATGAAATTTTAGTTAGAGGAATTCAACATTCACTTGGACTTAGTGAAGGTTTAAATCACAAGAAAGCTAAATTTAAAACTATTTCAGGCTTAAACAACATTGATAAAGTTATTGCAGTTTCTCAGTCGCCAATTGGAAAAACTCCAAGATCAAACCCTGCTACTTACACAGGTGTGTTTGATGATATTAGAGAAATTTACGAAAACATTGAAGAATCAAGAATTAGAGGATATACAAAAAGTAGATTCAGTTTCAATGTGCCTGGTGGTAGATGTGAAAAATGTTCAGGAGATGGTTTCATAAAAATTGAAATGCACTTTTTACCTGATGTTTATGTGCCTTGTGATCAATGTGATGGTCAAAGATACAATAAAGAAACACTTGAAATAAAGTACCACAACAAAAATATTTCTCAAGTTTTAGATATGAGTGTTGATGAAGCAATTGTATTTTTTGAGCACAGAAATAAGATTATTGAAAAACTTCAAATCTTACAGGACGTAGGTTTAGGTTATATTAAGCTTGGACAAATGTCGACGACTTTAAGTGGTGGAGAAGCACAACGTGTTAAGTTAGCGACTTACTTGCAAAAGAAACCAACAGGTAAAACAGTTTATGTCCTTGATGAACCGACAACAGGATTACATACTCACGATGTTAAGAAATTAATTCATATTCTTAATAGAATTGTTGAAAATGGCGACTCAGTTATTGTCATCGAACACAACTTAGATGTAATCAAATCTTGTGATCACATTATCGATTTAGGACCTGATGGAGGAGTTCACGGAGGACAAATTGTTTCTCAAGGGACACCTGAACAAGTTGCTGTAAATCCAAGAAGTTATACAGGTCAATTTCTTAAGAAAATTTTGTAATCAAAAACTTAATTAATTTAATAAAATTAAATTACAAAATTTAAATTTCAAGGAAAATACTCAATGAATAAAGAACGTAAAAAAATTAATGTCAAGAAAATCATTGATTTCTATGATTTAAAAATCATAAATGGTGAAAATCAAGAATTGATTTATAACGACATTTATCAACCTGCAATCAAACGCGTAGGGTTAGAATTAGCAGCTAATTATTTAAATGACAGAATTAACAAAAACGTTATTGCTTGAGGAACTGCTGAATCATCTTGATTTTTTGAAATAGGCAAAACTAAAGCTTACCAAGCTATAGAGTGTGTTATTTCACAGCAACCTCCACTTGTTATTTTGTCTAAGGGGTTTAATAAACCTGCGATTAACTGAGTTGTAGATATAGCGAATAAATATAAAGTTCCAGTTGCACTTGTTAATATGAGTACATCTTACATATCAACAAACATCGGTTCATATTTAAATAACTACTTTGGAGAAGTTACACAAGTTCACGGAACATTAGTCCTTATTGGAGGAACAGGTGTGCTTATTACTGGAGCTAGTGGAGTTGGTAAATCTGAAGCTGCTTTACAATTAATTCAGCAAGGCGCAGTTTTAATTAGCGATGATGCTGTGTTGATTAAAGATAACGGAAACATTTTTATCGGATCATCTCCAGAAATTACACGTAATTTTCTTGAAATCAGAGGTATTGGTTTAGTTGATATTAAAAAACTTTATGGAGTATCAACTGTAGCCAAATCATCAATCATCGATCTTGTTATCGAACTTGTTAAACAAGATGGTAACAGTGAATTCGATAGATTAGGTGTTGATTATTTAGAATATCCAATTTTTGGACGTTCAATTAAGAAAATGCAAATACCAATCAAAGAAGGAGGTTCAGCTGCTTCATTAATTAGAGCTGCTGTTAATACTTACTTAGCTAGAAATGATGGTATGAATGTATTAGATGAAATTTATGAAAGGACACTATTAGAAAATGAATAATTCAGCATATCCTGCTTGAGTACCTGATTCTCCAATAGCAGAGGGTACTTCAACAATCTTATTTAGTATTGGTTCCTTTCAAATGCACCTTTACTCATTTATGATTATGTTAGGTTTTATCCTATCAATTCTTACTGTTTTCTTCTTCTGATATAAAGAAGGCTGAAATATAGATATCTTATTTGTGATAATTTTAATCACAGTTCCTGCTGGTATCATTGGAGCTCGTTTAGGGTTCGTTATTGAAAGACTTATTTATCAACCTGATAATCCATTCCCTAACTCGCATTGGTACGCAATTTGACAAGGGGGGTTAAGTATTCAAGGGGGAGTTGTTCTAGCCGCTTTCCTTGATATAGTTTACTTATACACAAAGAGAAAAGATATTGATCTGAAAAAAGCATTTGGTTACATTCTTCCAGCAGTTTTAGTAGGACAATTTGTTGGACGTTTTGGAAACTATGCTAACCACGAGGTTTATGGAAAAATAGACTGAACTGGTGCATCAGTATTAGTATTCGGAAAATCATTTGCTTCAAATATGTACATTTCTGACTCATTAACTGCAAGTATGGGTCTCGAAGGTGCTTACAGATATCCATTATTCTTATACGAAGGATTAGCAAACTTAATTGGTTACATTTTAATTTGTTGAGTTGTTAACTACTTTGGTTTATTAAGACCAGGGTCAGGTGGAGCTTTATACTTAATTTGATATGGTATAACTCGTGCTGCAATGGAACCTTTACGTGAAGAATCATATAACCTTTATTCAGTAGTTGCGATCTTATTCATCATCGGTGGTGGATTAGCGCTTATCTACTTTGAATTCTTAAGAGGAAACTTATATGTAAGAAAATTAGAAAAATACAAATTTGTATTTGAACACAAAAATAAAGAAGTTTACTTAAATCACGTAAACATCACAAGTTTTAGCTACTTATTTAGTAAATTATGAACTAAAAGACCTGTAGCTTAATTTAGATATATCCAAGCAATTGGATATATTTTTATTTTGCAAATTTTGATGCTTAATCAAACTAAATTTATTTAGCTCAATTAGTAAAAACTTACTTTTTCACCAATATAACTAGCAAATTTGTATTTTTTGATAAAATCTACTCACATTTAACAATGATTTAAAAAGTTATAAAATTTAAAACTAAATAATTAGTTTTTAAGGAGATAAGCTATGAACGAAATTTATGATCTTGTGATTATTGGTGGAGGACCTGCTGGATTAAATGCAGCTTTATATGCATCAAGAGCAAACTTGAATGTTGCATTTGTTGAAAAAGGTGCTCCTGGTGGTAAATTATCATCAACTGCAAAAGTTGAAAACTGATTAGGTACATCTGAAATTGAAGGCTGAAAATTAGCTCAAGAATTCTTTGACCATGCTAAAGAATATGGAGCTAAATATCTTTATGGTACAGTTACAAAAATTAATAACTTAGGTAAATATGATAAAGAAATTGTTTTATCAGATGATTCAGTTGTAAAAGCTAAATCAGTTTTAATTGCAACTGGAATGATAAATAGAAGACCAACTTTCATACCTGAATATGATAGATTTGAAAACTTTGGAATTAGCTACTGTGTTGTTTGTGATGCCCCATTATTTGGTAAAAATCCATCGGTAGTCTTAGGTGATGGAAATTCAGCTGTTGAAGAATCAATTTACTTATCTAGAATTGCTAGTGAAGTTAATTTAGTTATCAGAGATGAAACATTCAAAGCTGACAAAGTTTTAGTTGAAGAATTATTAAGACAACCAAATATTAAAGTGTTTAAAAATTCACAAATAGTTAAGTTACTGGGTGATAGACAACTTGAAGGAGTTGTTATTGAAAATAAAAATGGTGAGCAAACAGAACTTAAAGTTTTATCGTTTTTCCCTTACATAGGATTTGAATCGTCTGCGTGATTTGCTCAGGATTTAGGAATACTAGATGAAAAAGGTTTTATCGTTACTAACGATAAAATGGAAACGAATGTTCCAGGAATTTATGCAGCAGGTGATATTAGACAAACAAAAGTTCGTCAAATAGTGACAGCAGCATCAGATGGTGCAGTAGCTGCTAGAAGCATAATTGATTATTTAAGTTAATTTGCAATTTAAAAGAAAGGAGTGATAATGCAAAGGGCACAAACTAAAAATTATGTTCCTGCACATTTTAGTTTCTTTGAATTAACGAAAAATTATAGAACTGCTTCATTGCTTTCTATATTATTTGCTATTTTAGAAGTTGTAGCACAAGTGCTTATTCCGTTAGCTGTTAAGAAATTAATGGATAATGGAATTCAAAAGTTAGCATTTGCAGCATTACAAAACGAAGCGTGAAATGGTATTTTAAAATATTCACTTGTTATTATTGCGCTTGCTTTGGCATCACTTGCCTTTGGTGCACTTAGTGGAATTTTTGCATCCAAAGCAGCTGCAGGACTAGGTTATAATGCTAGAGCATATGCTTATAAAAATTTAATGAGATTATCATTTAAGAACTTAGATAACTACTCAAATGGTACTCTTATAACAAGACTAACAACTGATATTGTTTCTATTCAAAATGCTTATTTAAACATCATTAGAATGATGCTTAGGGCACCAATTATGATTTTGGTTGCTATTTCTATTGCATTTACAATAGCACCTATATTAGCATCAATTTTGCTTGCTATTATGGTTGTGTTAGCTATATTTATTGGTTTTGTAATGTTCATGGTTTATAGAAGATATCATTTAATGCTTAAAGCTTATGATGGCTTAAACACAAAAATTGGTGAAAACTTAAATGCGATTAGAACAATTAAATCATTCGTTAAAGAACAAGATGAATTGCTTGATATTAAGAACTCATCAGCATTAGTTAGAAAAATTTCTATAATGACCGAAAAATGAATTAACTCAAACAGAGCTTTATTTGGGTTACTTATTTATGTTTGTTTAGTTTCATTTATTGCAGTTGCTACAAAAGATATTGTTGTGAATAAGCAAAATGCAACAATGGATTTTGGTACGTTAACTTCTTTCATTGGTTATATGTTCCAAGTTTTAGTTAACTTCATTTTATTCTCTGTAGGTGTTATTAATGTAACTTCTGCTAAGGCATCAGCTAAAAGAATTAGAGAACTTATTGAAGAAAAACCAATTTTAGTTCAAAAAGAAGATGGGCTCACAGAAGTTGCTAGTGGAAAAATTGAATTTAGAAATGTGTCTTTGAAATATAAAGAACACGCTGAATTAAATAACTTAAATAATATTAATTTAACAATTGAACCAGGTGAAACTGTTGGTATTTTAGGAAAAACAGGAGCTGGTAAATCTTCACTTATTTCACTTATACCAAGGTTATATGATGTAACTAATGGAGAAGTTTTAGTTGGTGGAGTTAATGTTAAAGATTACGATCTTGAAGCACTTAGAAATGAAGTTTCTATAGTACTTCAAAAGAATGTTTTATTCACAGGAACAGTTGCCGAAAATATGCGTTGAGGAAATGAAGAAGCAACTGATGAAGAAATAATTGAAGCACTTAAAAAAGCATCGGCTTATGACTTTGTTTTTGCTAAAGATGGCTTAAGCACTTGAGTAGAAGAATCAGGAAACAACTTTTCAGGTGGGCAAAAACAACGTCTTTCAATAGCAAGATCTATACTTAAGAAATCAAAAATTCTTATCTTAGATGACTCAACTAGTGCAGTTGATAATAATACAGATAAGAAAATCCAACACTCACTTAAATATGAATTAGGAGATGTAACTAAAATCATTATTGCGCAAAGAATTTCATCAATTCAGCACGCAAATAAGATTGTAATTATTAATGATGGTGAAATTTCAGGAATTGGTAAGCACGAAGAACTTTTAAAATCAAACGAATACTACAGACATTTATATGAAACACAAAATAGAGGTAGTGATGAATAAAAGAAAAACTATAAAAAGCTCAGAAGCTAAAGGCGCTCTTAAAAGAGTTATTGCACTTATCTGAGCTACTAATAAATGATATTTCATGCTCATTATTTTCGGTTTCGTTATTTCATCAGTAGTAAATGTTTTGGGTCAATCTTACTTGGGGTTAGTACTATTCAACAAATTCTTAGTTCCATTTTTTCAATCAGGTTTCAATGAATTTGATTGAAATGGATTCAACCTTTCAATCATTATCTTAGTTAGTTTATTTTTATCAGGTGTGCTTTTTGAATTTATAGCAACAAGATTAGCAGTATTCTTAACACATACAACTATTAAAAACTTACGTGATAGCTTATATGAAAAAATGCAAACATTACCAATAAGCTACTTTGACAAGAAACTTAAAGGTGACTTAATGTCATTGTTTGTTAATGATGTTGATGTACTTAAGCAATTCATAATGCAAACTGTACCAACAATATTTTCAAGCTTAGCAACACTTATTGTGACAACAGTGTTTATGCTTTACTACAGCTGATTTTTATCGTTAATAGTATTTGCACTTGTAGGAACAACTATGTTATTGTCATCTGTTTATGCAAGGAAATCAAGTAAATTCTTTACATTAAGACAAAAACGTCTAGGTATTATCAACGGATTTATAAATGAGATGATTAATGGTGTTAAGGTTATTAAAGTCTTTAATCATCAAGAAGCTTCATTTGAAGATATGCAAAAGAGAAATAAAGAGTTCTATGAAGCTGACTACAAATCAAAAGCTTATGTAACTGTTTTATTCCCTGTATTTATGAATATTGGAAATATCAACTATGCAATTATTGCTATTATTTCTGGACTCATTTACCTTAACGGTGGTAAGGTTGGTTCATTAGATGTCACAATCAGTGCAGGAGTTATTGTTGCGTTCTTACAATATGCAAGAAACTTCTCATTACCAATTTCTCAAATTGTTCAAGAGTTTAATACACTTGCAATGGCCGCGGTTGGTGCAAGACGTGTGTTTGATGCAATGGATAATTTATCAGAAGTTGATAAAGGTTCAATCGACATTATTAATCATTCAGATTTATCTAAATCAAGCATTGTTTGATTTAATTCTCATGATAAAGAAAAATTCTTAAGCGAACCATCAAGATACTACTTCAAAATACCAATGGGTTCAATGGGAAGCTTAATTAAAAGAATTGATGGTAAGTTTGATTTCAATCACGTTTATGCAGGTTATGTTGAAGGAAAACCTATTATCAAAGATTTTGATTTACATATTAAACCAGGTGAAAGAGTTGCGTTTGTGGGTGCGACTGGTGCTGGAAAAACTACAATTACAAACTTAATTAATAGATTTTATGATGTGTTTGAAGGTTCAATTAAACTTGATGGAATTGATATTAGACTAATTAAAAAATCTTCATTACGTAAATCACTTGGATATGTTCTTCAAGAAACTTCATTATTTACTAAATCAATAGCTGACAACATTGCTTATGGTGTTCCTGACGCAGCACTTAAAGATATTAAAGAAGCTGCAAAAATTGCTAATGCAACTAGATTCATTAAACAAACTGAAGATGGGTTTAATACTGTCTTAGAAAATGCAGGAGAATCACTTTCACAAGGGCAAAAACAACTTCTTTCAATTGCTAGAACAAGTATGTTAGATCCAATGATATTAGTCCTTGATGAAGCTACTTCAACAATTGATACAGAAACTGAAAGAGAAATCCAAGAGGGTATGTATGAACTTATGAAAAATAAAACTTCATTTGTTATAGCACACCGTTTAAGTACAATTAGAGATGTAGATAAAATCGTTGTTATGGATCAAGGACAAATTAAAGAAGTTGGATCTCACGATGAGCTTATCAAATTACACGGTATCTATCACCAACTTTACACAGGTAAAATTGAACTTGATTAACACAAATCAGAATAGCTTAAATAGCTATTCTTTTTTATATAAAAAAACACCTTAGTAATTACTAAAGTGCCTATGTGCAAGTGAAATAAGTATTATTTACCTTCTTTGATTTTAGTTCATTTATCTACAAAATCAGGTATTGATTTGAATTCTGATAATTCAAAGAATGTTTTAGATGGAATGAAGTATTTGTAAACTTGATCAAGTTCTTTAATGTTTGTGTCATAGAAACCATTTTTTGGTTTAACTTGATCTCTTCTAATAATGTGGAATGTAGTAGGAATTGCAAAATCTTCAGGATCGACAAATGCTTTAGCTTGCTCTAATGATAAGTTGTAAGCTGATCTAACAAATGCAAGTGTTGATAATAGAACGGTTGATGAAGCTTGAATTCCGAAGATATGTGTTTTAGAATCGTTGTTAAATGTCTCGTTGAAGAATACTGACTTACCATAATCAGCTTTAGAGTGATCAACTGCGATAATGTTTTCTCAAGAAACTGAAGAGTCAAGAATAATTGCTTTATTGTTATCTCCAAATAATGTTCTAATGTACTCGATTGATTCATCTTTTGAATAAACTGGGTGCATTTTATACATATAGTTGTATTCAGATTCAGGATATTTAATTTTTATAGCATTAATGAAACTTATAATTTCTTCTCTATTTTCAGTAAGTTCTTTAATTCTTCATTTTCCATATAATGGATCAGTTTCAACTTTTGTTTCGTATTTTCTAAATAATGATGAACCCATAAATACTAAGTTCTTCTTAGATGAATCATAATGTTCTTTTCCATGAATTACAAAGTCAAGAGCATTACGAACCTCTAATCTATTTAGTTTTTCATATTCAGTAATTGCTTTTTCCATTTCTAATTTATTATTTTTGAAAATTTGTGAATAATCAGTTGGGTAATCTTTAATTGATAATGATAAATTAGCCTTGTCTAAAGCTCTAAGTTGCTTGTTGAAATATTCAATGTATGAACCATCAAAGTTGTAAAGTTTAACTTTGTCAGTTAATTGGAAGTAGTATCTATAGTCAATTGTTTGTTTTTGAGTTCTTTGCATTTCTTCAAATGAAGCTGCGATTTCATCTTTTGAAAGATTGTTTGAAGTTCTGTTAGCTCAACTTTGATATGAAGCCTCAACAAATTTATAAGGTTGTGCATTTCCATCTGATAAAAGTACTATTTTATTAGCGTGTTCTAGAACGTAATTTCTAACTTCTGCTGGTAATGATGGGAATGAAATGTCCGGAATGTAGAAGTCGAATTTATTTACACCTGCATCTTTATATGGTTTTAGGTAAGTTAATAATTCTTTTAATGTTCTCGGAAATACGTCGTATTTTTTGTTAGCATTATCGTTTAATGATGGATTCATATCTTTTAATTGTGATGCAACCATTAATTTACCATTACCAATGTTGTATTGACCTGGTGTTTGTAAAACGTCTCCATATTTTTGCAATAAATAGTCAAAATTAAATCTTTGGGTTCCTGTGTTTGACTTATCATAAACTGAATTGTCTATTAAAAATAGTACATCATTAAGTGAATCTTGATTTCTATTTTTGTAGTTTAATTCACCTAACATTAACATAAATGCAGAGTTGAAATATTGAGCTGCATTTCTAGACATAAACACAGTTGGAACTGAGTTTTCAGCTGAATCAACAATCTCGTTGAAGAATTGTTGATATCTTGGATTAAGTGGCTGAGATTTAATATTTTTAAGAAAGCCTTTAATTAAAATTTCTTTTGAATATGTAACTTTACTATCTTCTTTTGATTCAAGTAAAACAGTGATTTTTAATGTTCCTTTATCATCATCAGTTTCTGAAACTGAAATAGTTTTGTAAATTACAAGCTCATCTGTTGATGGATTAATAGTTACATATTGACTAAGATTTTCTGTGTTTATAACAGATGGTTTTACATAACTATTAACAACATTATATGTAACATTAGTCTTTGCTAATGGATTCTTTGTATTGCTTGGTGCTGCTGCGCAACCTGCGCTGGTTGCAACAAGAGCAGTTAAAGGTGCGCTTGATAATATAAATAAATTTTTTAATAATCTTTTTTGTTTCATAATTAAATAATACAACTTTTAAAGTAATATGTCAAGTTTCACGTTTCACCGAAACCATAGTCAGCAAGTCATAAAAGCAAAAAAAAAAAAAAAAATAGGGTCAAAAAAGTGCAAAATTTCGTTATTTTGCTTATTTTTTACACATTTAGATAAACAAAAAAACTACCACAATTTCTTGTGATAGTCAACTATCAAATTGAATTAGTTAGCTTCTTCAGTAATGTATTTTTCGACATCTTTTAAGTGAATACTGAAGAAACTTGTAATTCCACGTGTTTGCATTGTTGCAGCAAATAATGAGTCAACTCTTTGCATTGTTCCTGTTCTGTGTGTGATAACAATGAACTGAGTTTGTTTCTTAAGTTCTTGTAAGTATTCTGCATATCTAACAACGTTAGCTTCATCAAGCGCAGCTTCAACCTCATCAAGAATACATAATGGAAGAGGTCTAGCTCTTAAGATGGCGAATAATAATGAGATAGCAATAAGCGCTTTTTCTCCCCCTGAGAATAATTTAAGGTTTTTAACACTTTTTCCAGGAGGTTGAGCAAAGATGCTGATTCCTGATTCTAAAATATTATTAGGTTCAACGAATCTAACTTCAGCAGCTCCTCCACCGAACATAGATTTGAATACGTTGTTGAATTCTTGGTTAACATCGTGAACAACATTAGTAAGTCTTGTAACAATGATTTTGTCAAGTTCAGCAATAGCTTGGTATAAAGTGTCTCTTGTTTGAACTAATTCATCTCTGTTAGCTACTAATGTGTCATATCTGTTTTCAACTTCTTCAAGTTGTTCGATAGATTCTAAGTTAACATTTCCAAGTTCAGCAATTTGTTGTCTTAATTCTTCAACAAATTCTTTTGCTTTTTCATAAGAAATTTCTAAAACAAAGTTTTGATCAGCGTATTCAACTGTCATATGGTAAACGTTAGCTAATCTGTTTGTATATTCAGTGAAAATCTTGAATGATTCAGATTTGTTAATCATTTTGCTGCTGTAACCTTTGTTTAAGGCATTTTGAGAATCTTGAGCATCTGATAATTTAGTGTTGTAAAGTGATAATGCTTCATCTCAAGATTGATATAAGTTTTTAGCAACAGCAAGTTCATTTTTAACAACGATAAGTTTTGCTTGTAATTTGTTTCTTTCAATAACTGTTTCAGAGTTTTCAAAATCATCAAGTGATAATGAAGAAGCATCAACTTTTCCTTTTAAGTTTGTAACTTCTTCACGTTTTTGTTTGATTGAGTTTTCTAAGTTGTGAATTTCTAATTCAGTACTTCTGCTCTTTTGGATTAATTGATTACGTCTAAATGATAATTGTTCGATTTGTTGATCATTTTTCTTAATCATTGGTTCAATACCAGCGATTTTGTTTTCAAGGTTAGCAATTTTTTCATCGATACCTAAGACGTTATCACTTTCTTGAGCAGTTCCTCCAACGATAACCCCTCCAACACGGATGATGTCACCATCAAGAGTTACAATCATATATTTTTTCTCAAGAAGGTTTGAAATTGCATTAGCTGATTTAATATCATCAACTACTACAACGTTCCCTAATAAGAATTTAACTAAAACTGAATATTGTGGATCTGCATCAACTAAATCTGAAGCAAGAGCAACAAATCCAGGGTGTCCTGTAACTGCTAATAAATAGTCATCACGAACAAATTTTTCTTGGATAGATGTAAGAGGAATAAATGTTGCTCTACCACCATTGTTTTGTTTAAGGAATTCAACTGCTTTAACAGCTGTGTTTGGAATATCAACAACAATGTGTTGAGCAGCGTGAGTTAAAACAGTTTCAATAGCTGTGATGTATTCTGGTTTAACTTTAATTAAATCTCTAACAAGTCCTTTAACACCTTTGAAAGACATTTTGTTTTCCATAATTGTTTTAGGACCTTTGAAAAGGTTTAATTTAGATTCTTTAGTTCTGTATAAAGATTGTAAAGTCGTTTTTGCAGAAATTAAGTTGTCTCTGTGGTTTTGGTTAGCAATTCTTAAATTGTTTACTAAGTTTGTATCTTCTTCAATTTGTTTTCTAGTTTCTTCAAATTGAGCCTTAAGTTCACCATAAGTATGTGTGTTGTAAAGTAATTCAGCTTCAAGTCTTTTAATTGCACTTGCATATGATTTGATAGCTTCATCATTATCAACTGTTACTTGTCCACTTGTGATTAAGTTAATTTTTGCAAATTGTTGATCAATTGTTGAGTTTAATGAGTTTAATCTTGAAGCCATACCATTGTATGTTCCTTCAAGTTCATCAACTTGTTGTCTTGCTTTTTCTTTTTCAACTTTTGCGTTTTTAATTTCGATTTGTAAACTAGCAATTTCTTCTTTGTATTTTTGCATTGTTTCGTCTACACCACGAAGTTCTTCGTCTAATTCTTCGTAAATTCTTTTATTTTCTTTTATTCCTTTAGCTAAGAATGGAATTTCAACTTTTTTAAGAGCTTCTGCTTTATCTCTGTAGATTAAAGCTTTTTCAGCTTGTTTTCTTAATGGTCCAAGTTGTTTTTCAAGCTCTGAAATTCTAGGTTCAAGTTGATTCATTGAATCTTCAGCACTTTTAAGCATTCTTTCTGATTCAGTTTTCTTGAATTTGAATTTAGAAACTCCAGCAGCTTCTTCGAAAATTCCACGTCTATCTTCGTCAGATGCTTCAGCGATGTCTGAAACAGTTCCTTGAGAAATAATAGCTAATGAGCTTTTCCCAATACCTGTTTCCATTGCGATACTTTTAATATCTTTGTATCTGCAAGGTTGACCATTCATATAGTAGTTGTTTACACCTTTACCACGTTGTAATTCACGTGTGATTGTTACAACTTCATCAGGAATTGAGTTATTTGAGTTTTTGTTATCAAAAGTTAATGTAACTCTTGCAAAGTCCATTGGTTTAGCTGTTTTAGAACCAGCAAAGATAACGTCTTGCATTGAGTCTCCACGAAGTTCTTTAGAACTTTGTTCCCCTAAAACTCATTTAATAGCATCGTTGATGTTACTTTTACCAGAACCGTTTGGCCCGATAATACCAGCAACACCTCCATCAAAACGTAAGATTACAGGTTCAGCAAATGATTTAAAACCATGTGCTTCGATTTTTACTAATTTCATTATTGCACCTCAATTTTATCTTTAAGCTTTTGTAGTGCATCAATAGCAGCATTAGTTTCAGCCTCTTTTTTGCTTAAACCAACACCTTCACCATAAATAACACCATCGTGTTTAGCTTTTGCTAAAAAACGTTTATCACTGAGTTGATCAGTTTGATATGTGATACTTTCCTTTGTCATACTTTGAAAGTATTCTTGTAGTTGTCCTTTAGGATCTTTATTTTCGTCATTGTGTACCGAGTCAATGATAGGAGATATATGTTTGATTATGAATTGTGAAGCTTTTTCAAATCCTTGATCTAAAAATATAGCTGCTATCATTGCTTCGAATACGTCTGCTTGAACTTTTGGTGAATTAATCACTGATTCACGCATTTTTCCAGGTCCAGTTCTTAAGATTTTTAAAAGACCTAATTCGTTAGATATTTTAGCAAGCGCCTCCGTTCTAACTGCAGTTGATCTTAATCTGGTTGCGTGACCTTGTGATAATTCAGGATACTTTCTGAATATGTAGTTTGAACTAACAAATTGTAGAAGTGAGTCTCCTAAAAATTCAAGTCTTTCATAGTTGTCATCTTTATCTCTATTAAAAGATGAATGTGTAATTGCTAATAGATAATAGTCTGTTCTAATTGGTTGAATATTATTTATTTCAAAAAAGCTTTTAAGTGAATTAACCATATTATTCTTCACTTTCTAAATTATCAACTTTAATTGAATCTGATAATGTTTGTAATTTTTCTAATAAGTTATTTTCAAGAGCTTCTTGAATTGATAATAATGCATTGTAGAAAGCTTTTGCATCAGATGAACCGTGAGCTTTAATTGCTAGTCCATTAACACCAAGTACTCAAGCAGAACCAACTGAACGGTAGTCAAGTGATTTACCAACATTTTTAAATGCACCTTTTAAAAGTAAATAACCAATTTTGTATTTTAATTTAGTTAATATTTGACCTTTAAGTGCTTTTGAAAACGCACCAATTGCTCCTTCATAACTTTTGAGCATTGTGTTACCTGCATAACCATCTACAACAGCTACATCAATGTTTCCATTAAATAATTCTCTTGATTCAACAAATCCAACATAGTTAATATCATTTAATGTTTTCAAATATTCGTGAGCTTGTTTAGTTGATGCAAGACCCTTGTAATCTTCAGTTCCAATGTTAATAAGTGAAACTCTAGGTTCTGCTACTTTAAACATTGTTTTATAGAACAATGAAGCAAGCATAGCTCATTCAACTAAATATTGTGCTTTTGTTTCTAAGTTAGCACCTACATCTAAAAATAGCAATTTGCTACCTAAAATAGATGTAGCAACTGGCATAAATGCTGGCCTAGAAATGTTTTGTAATCTTTTTAATTTAAGTGTTAATGTCGAGATATAAACTCCACTATCTCCACTTGATAAAACTGCATTAGCTTCATTGTTTATAACTTTACTAATTGCAAGATTCATTGATGTATCTTCGTTCATTGATTTTCTAATGTTCTTAGGTTCACTAGGAACATTTTTGTTTTCAATAAGTAAGATATTTTCAGGAAGTTTCGTTTTATCAATATTTGAAATATCACCAATTAGTTGAATTTGTGTATCAGGGAATTGAAGAGCAAATTTGCTAGCAGATTCAACTGCTGCACTTGGACCATTATCATTTCCATTTATGTCAAAAGCAATTTTGAATTTATAGTCTTTCATTATTCGACTCCAATGATGAATTGATATGTAGGTTGATTACCTTCAATAATTTCAACTTCAATATCATAGTTTGATTCAATGAAGTTAAGGATTTCTTCAGCTTCATCAAGTGAGCTTTCATCACCGTAGTAAATTGTGACTAATTCTTTGTCTTCTGTAATTGCTTTTTTAACTATTTTTTTAGCAGCATCTAAAAGTTTTGATGAACTTGCAGTGATTTTTCCATTGATGATAGATAAATAATCACCATCTTTAATTTGAACACCATTTAATTTTGTGTTTCTAATTGCTTTTGTAATTTCACCAGTAGTTACATTAGCAATTGCCTCATTCATCATTTCAACGTTCTCTTCAACTGAAGATTCGTGGTTGAAATTAAGCATAGCTGTTATTCCTTGGATTTGTGTTTTTGTAGGAATAATAATAACGTTTTTGTCTTGGATAACTTGCGCTACTTGTTGTGCAACAAGTATGATGTTTGAATTGTTTGTAAGAATAAATACTGAATCTGAATTTACATTATTAACTGCATTTATCAAGTCTTGAGCAGATGGGTTTTGTGTTTGTCCACTTTCAACAACAAAGTCACAACCTAAATCTTTCATTCTTGCAACTATACCTGAACCTAAGTTGCATGAGATAATTCCACAAGGTGTTCTACTTTCTTCACTATGTTGTAATTGTGACTCTTTAAGTTTTTCGGCATTAGCTTTTGAATAGTTAGCTTGAAGCGTCATATTTTCTGATTTGATTTTGATAAATTCACCATATTGTTGAGTAAAGTTTAACATATCACCAGGTTTAACTGTGTGTCCGTGAACTTTAAGGATATTGTCGTCAGAAACAACAACAAGTGAGTTAGCTAATTTTTCAAGTTTTGCAACAAAGTTTGCTTTCTTGAATTTAGCTGGTTCAGTTAAATCGATAAGAACTTCTGTACAGTAACCAAATTCTCCTTCATAAACTTCGCTATCACCAATAAAGTTTATGACTTCATCTGAATTATCTTTAAGTTCAACTGGTCTATCGTGAAGAGCTTCATTCATTCCTCAGAAAATTGTGTAAAGACCTTCACCACCACTATCGGTAACTCCAACTTCTCTTAAGTTCTTAAGTTTGTTAGGTGTTTCATCACAACTTTTACGTGCAAATGCAACGACTTCTTCAAAGAATACTGAATAGTGAATGTCTTTACCCTCGAATTCTTTTTTAAGATTTTCAGTTGTTTCTCTAATAACTGTAAGAATTGTTCCCTCAACAGGTTTAAAAACTGATTTGTAAGCAATTTCGGTTGCTTTCTCAAAAGCTTGGATTAAATCTTGAGTATTTAATTCAACTTTACCATCTGTACCTAAAGCAAATCCTTTGAAAATTTGTGAAAGGATAACACCAGAGTTTCCTCTAGCTTCATAAATCATATTTGTTGAAACTTTTTTAGTAATAGCATATACTGGTTCATTTTGAGCTTTTTCTAAATCAGGTATAGCAGCCGCTATTGTTGAAGACATATTTGTTCCAGTATCTCCATCAGGAACAGGAAACACATTTAACGCATCAATTTTGTTTTTTGCATTAACTAATGCTTTAGCTCCTGATAAAAATGCTTTAGCTAACTCGGAACCATTCAGGATATTTCTTTTATCTACTTTCTTACTTTTACTCATTGGTTACTCCCTTGACAATGATAATTAGTTTATTGAATTTAAATTTCTTAGCTTTTAATTTCATTTCCATAATTTTGTAAATTTGTGAAATGATGAATTTAATTGGTGTTCCATCAAAAACAGTAATTGCTGCTTTAATTTCAACACGTGAATTTTCAGTTAAAAAAACCTCAATGTTTTCAAAATATTCTTCAGGATTTAATCTGACAATTGTGTCAGGTTCACAATTGATATCCAAAGTTGGTTCGTGTAAGAATCTTACGCCTGGAACTTTAGAAATTGAATCAATGAACATTTGTTTAATTTGCAATGTATCCATCCAAAACCTCCGTGTTTTGATAAAGTATATATATTTTACCCTAATTTATTTTTATAAATATATAATATTTATACACTCTAATAAGCGGTGAAATTATGGCTGAAACAATCAAAAACGCAATAGTTTTAAACTTACACGAAATATCAGACAATGAACATATTGTCAGTTTTTTCACTGCTTTTGGGAGATTAGATTTAGTTGCTAGAGGCCTAAATAATGCGCATTCAAAAAATAGAAGTAACTTAATAGTTGGTTCAATTGTTGAAATTGAATATTTTGCTTCAAGAACACAAAATAAGTATGGAAGATTAAAAAAATCAAGCACAATAAAATTACTTGATGTTACTAATTTAAATAATATTAAGCTATTTAATAGTTTGAACTTTTTATTCCAGAATATAAAAACTAAAAATCATCTATTTGCTGAATACAATAGACATTTTGATAGTTTTAATAATACACCTTGAACTAAAGTTTCAACATACTTTTATGCACACTCATTACTATACTTTGGTATTGATTTATCATTTAATTCTTGCAAAAGATGTGGAAGAATTAAGGACTTTATTTCTTTTGATTTTAATTTAGGTTTTATTTGTCAAAATCATGATATTACCCAAAGACTTGATGTTTCAGTTTTACAAGCTATATGGTATTCATTTCACGACTTTTACGCCTATGTCAATGATGTAAACAGTGAAATTAACAAGTTTATTTTTATTGAATATAAGAATCAAATAATTAATCATTTAAATATTAGCAAATAACTGAGTTTTATGCTAAAATAATAAAACTATGAGTAAAAGAGATTATTATGAAATTTTAGGTGTTTCAAAAACAGCTACTGAACAAGAAATTAAAACAGCTTACAGAAGTTTAGCTAAAAAATATCATCCAGATAAATTGAAAGATGGGACTTCTGATGAAAAAATGAAAGAATTAAATGAAGCTTATTCAATTCTTTCAGACCCTGAGAAAAGAAAAGTTTATGACCAATACGGACACGACGCCGCTAATGGAAGAGCAGGAGCAAACCCAGGAGGTGGAAACTACTATGGTGGTGGATTTGGTGGTGCACAAGGCTTTTCTGAAGATTTTCAAGATATTTTCGAGAACATTTTCGGTGGATTCGGAGGAAGAAGACAAAGAAGTTCTCAAGGTTCATATCAACAAAGAGGGGATGATTATAGAACTAATATAAATATTTCATTTATGGATGCTCTTAAAGGAAAAACAATTAAAGAGAAATTAGATAAATGAGAAATGTGTATGTTCTGTACAGGGACTGGAGCAGAAAATCCAAATGATCTGCAAACATGTAGTTCATGTAATGGAGTAGGACACAAAAGAAGAGTTGTTAATAGTTTCTTTGGTCAACAAGTTCAACAGGTTGTTTGTGAAACATGTCATGGAAAAGGTAAGGTTGTTGTTTCGAAATGTAAAAAGTGTCGTGGTGAAGGTTACTCAGCTATACAAAAAACTGTTTCTATTAAAATAGAGGAAGGGACAGTTTCAGGAACAAGATTAAAAGTTGCTGGATATGGTGGTTTAGGTAAAAACGGTGGAACACCGGGAGACTTATTCATTACAGTTAATGTGCTACCTCATAAATATTATGAAAGAGATGGAATGGATATTGAAATGGACTTTCCAGTTTCATTCATTGATATTATGTTAGAAAACACAGTTGACGTCCCAACTCCTTGAGGAAATGTAAAAATTAAAATGAAGAAAACCTACACAAACTCAAAAGTGATTAAGGTTCCTAAAAAAGGAGTTCACTTCAGAGGTATGGAAGGTGATTTAAGATTACATTTAGAAGTTATTATTCCTGATTTAGATAGAAAAAATAAAAAAGAAGTTTTAGCTGCATTACAAAATGTAACTGATTCATCAAATCAAGATTTTGTTCAAGCAGTTGAAAAAGCTAACAAATAATTTTTTACCTAACTCTAGTAGTTAGGTTTTAATTTAGCAATTAATTTTAATTAGTTTATTAAATTAAATTATAATTAATTTAATTTATGTATAAGAACGAGTTAATTATTAAAAAATCAGAATTTATTGGTTATTTATATCCGGTTTCTTCAAAAGAAGAAGTTAACCAAATTCTAAAGGGTCTTAAAGAACAATATAAAGATGCAAGACATATTTGTTATGCTTATTTATTAAATTCAAATGGTGCTGAAACAGGTGGATTTTCAGATGATAAAGAACCTAGTGGAACAGCTGGTAAGCCTATGTTTGAATTAATTAGACTAACAAAAGCGCAAAATGTTTTAGTTGCAGTTGTTAGATATTTTGGTGGAACAAAATTAGGAGCTGGACCACTTAAAAAAGCTTACAGGCAATCAGCTTCAACAGTAATTAACTTATATTTAAAAGACAATCAAGGTAAGGAGAAATAAAAAAATGATTAAAGTAATTAAAGAACTTAAAAAAGATGTTTTAGTTTTAAAAGCAGCTTATGAAAATAAAGATTTTCCTTTTTATGTGGCTACTAAAAATGCAAAAATTACAGATAACTTAAGTGAAAATGTTTCATACATTTACATTGATAAAAAACATCAATCATTCGATGAATTAGCAGCTTTATTTGAGAATTTAGCAACTTCAGTTAATAGGGATTATCAAATTGATGTTGAATCATTTGTTTTAAATAATGATGTTTTAAAAACATTCAGAATTATTTACTCAAAATTATTATTTGGACAAGTGAAATTATTCAAAAAATCAATTGAAGAAGATAAAGAAAAATTCAAAAACATCTATGTGTATGTGAGAAATGAAAATGTTTCAGCAAAATTAGTTAAGAAAATTGAAGTAGTTGCAAAAGCAATTAATGATGTTAGAAATCTTCAAATTAAACCAGAAAACTTCTTAAACTCAGAAATGTTAGCTAGTGAAATTACAAATGATTTTTCAGGAATTGAAGGTCTTGAATTAACAGTTTTAACTAAAAAAGAAATTGAACAATTAAATATGGGTCTTTTATTATCTGTTAATAAAGGAAGCGTTCATGAACCAAGAGTTGTGATTGTATCTTATAAAGGAAACAAAAAATCAAAAGAACACATTTCTATTGTCGGAAAAGGTATCACATTTGACACTGGTGGAGTTAATACAAAAGGATATCATATGGAAGGTATGAAATATGATATGTCTGGTTCAGTAATTTCAGCTTATGCAGTTAAAGCTTTAGCTCAATTAAAAGCCAATGTTAATGTTTCTGCTGTTATGTGTATTACAGATAACAGAATTAACAATGATGCTTCATTACCGGAAAATGTTTACCAATCTATGTCAGGTAAATGAGTTGAAGTAGTTGACACAGATGCTGAAGGAAGATTAGTTTTAGCTGATGGGATTTTCTATGCAGCTGATAAATTAAAACCAACAACAATTATTGATGTCGCAACATTAACAGGTTCAATGTTAACAGCATTAGGAAATACTTTCACAGGAATCTGATCAACAAATGATTCAAAATGAGATGACTTTTTAGCAGCTTCTAAAGAAGCAAACGAAAAAGTTTGAAGAATGCCTTTACACGAAGATTATAACAAAGGTAACAAGGGTTCAAAAGTTGCTGACTTAGCTAACTGAAGTTCAAAAGTTAGACCTGATTCATCACAAGCAGCAATGTTCTTAAAAGAATTCACTAAAGATATTGATTTTATTCACTGTGATGTTGCTGGTACTGCAGATGTTCAAGGTGAACCACAAGGTGCATTAGTTGCAACATTAGTTGAATATGCGTTATTAAATGAAAATAAGTAATATAATTTACTTACTTATTTAGAAACTTTAATATTTATAAAATATTAAATAACTCACTTATATTTGTATGAAAGGAAATTATGATTAAAACAGTTGATAAAGTTAGAAATAACTCAATGCTTTTAAAAGCAGTTTATAAAAATGATGAAAACTTACCATCAACATTAATTCAAAAAAATAATGTTGTAACAGAATACTTTGATAAAAATGAAGCTCTTGTATTTATGGGAAAAAAAGATAAATTATCTTTTGATTCAGTAGCTAAATTTGCAAAAGGATTCTTTACAAATCAAGGTAGAGATGTTCAAGTTGATTTAGATTCATTTGTAACAGAAAAAGTTACATTAGCACAAGTTGTTAAAGCTTTTGTTGAAGCTTACAACTATGTAAATGCTGATTTATATTCAGCTAAAACAACTAAAAAACATGAGAAATTTGCAATTTCTTTATTATCAGTTAAAGGAGAAAATGAATATGCAGATGCATTAAAACAAGCAGTTGTATTATCAGAAGCTGTTAACTTCGCAAGAAACTTACAAGTGACACCACCAAACATTTGTAACTCAGAATGATTAGCAGAAGTTGTTAGAAAAGATTTAGAACAATACTCAAACTTAAAAGTTACAGTTCTTAATAAAAAACAAATTGAAGAGCAAAAAATGGGACTTTTACTTTCAGTTAACCGTGGAAGTATGTTTGAACCAAGAGTTGTTGTTATTGAATACAACGGTAACCCTGAATCAAACGAAAAAACAGTTTATGTAGGTAAAGGAATTACATTTGACTCAGGTGGATACAACATTAAAACAGGTAGAAACATGTTAGGTATGAAATTTGACATGTCAGGTTCTGTGTTTGTTGCTTCAGCTCTTAAGGCTATTGCTCAATTAAAACCAAAAACAAATGTTGCTGCAATTATGTGTATTACAGACAACAGAGTTAATGGAGATGCTTCGTTACCTGATTCAGTTTGAACATCAATGAATGGTAAAACAGTTGAAATTAACAACACAGATGCTGAAGGAAGATTAGTTATGGCAGATGGATTAACATACGCTGTAAGAAACTTAAAAGCTACAAGATTAGTTGATGTCGCTACATTAACAGGTGCTATTTTAGTAGCATTAGGACAAACATACACAGGTGCATGAGCTACTACAGATACTGCTTGAGAAGAATTATTAAAAGCTGCTAAAGAACAAAATGAATTAGTATGAAGAATGCCTCTTGATGAAGCTTTCGCTAAAGAAATTAGAAACTCAGTAGTTGCTGACCTTAAGAACACTGACTTAAGCGGTATTGGTGGAGGTTCATCATCAGCCGCTATGTTCTTAAAAGAATTTACAGAAGATGTTGAATACATTCACTTAGATGTTGCAGGAACAGCTGATATTGCTTCAAGACCTACAGGTGTAATGGTAAAAACATTAACACAATTAGCTCTTGATTCATCTAAATAATAAAACCTCCAAAAAAGTTATATAAAAATACAAATATCACTTGCTAACTAGGATATTTGTATTTTTTGTACTAATTTTTAAGATTGAAAAATATATTATTTTACTTAATTCAATAAGTAAAAGATTTATCAACTCTCTTATTTTGTTTACTTGCTAAATATAACTTTTTACCATCTTGAAAGACTAAAATGCAAATGAAGAATAAAATTACTAGTGATAATATTGTGGAAGTAGTTCAAGAAATAATAGGTGTCGAAATACGGCGAAGTAAAAGATATCCAAGAGAATTTGATATAAATTGAAAAACTATACCTGTTATAAAAATAGGAACAACAATTATATATGTGCATATAAATGTAATAAGTTTCATTTTATATGCAAATGAATATTGAATCTTAATATTTTCACATAAGAAAGGAAAGAAACTTGTAAATCAACTATTCTTGTTTGCTCTTCTTAAGTAAATAACATTATGTATTATTATAAATATACAGATAAAATATGTGATTAAATAGTCTTCGAGAAACATTAGATAAGCTTTATATCCAATGGATTTAGGGATATAAGGAGGTACATCTATCGCGAGACCTGGCACATCTGATCATTTTATTCGATATATGTTTACAGCATAAATAGGTAAAGCAACCACAAGAGAAAATAATAAAATTAAATATACACTTAAAGTTGAAAATTTTAATCAGTTTTTTCTTAACATGATTTTATTAAACCTTCTTTCTTTAGAGTTCGATTATTAATTAACATAACTCATACTTATTTAGTAGTTGCTTCTTTGTTTGTTAAATATAATTTTTTTCCATCTTGAAAGACTAAAATGCAAATGAAGAAGAAAATTATTATTGATAATATTATGTAAGCAACTGAAGCAATGAGAGGCATAGAAATATATGCGTTAAGACCAAAGGAATTGAATATAAATTGAAAAACTATACCTGTTATAAAAATAGGAACAACAATTATATATGTGCATATAAATGGAATAAATTTCATTTTATATGCAAATGAATATTGAATCTTTATATTTTCACACAAGAAAGGGAAGAAACTTGTAAATCAATTATTTTTGTTAACTTTTCTTAAGTAAATAACATTATGTACTATTATAAATATACAGATAAAATATGTGAAGAGATAGTCGCCTGCGAAAAACAGATATGCTCCATCAGAATAAGTTTTATGTATTCCTTCTGGTAAATGTGGCAAACTAGTTTTATATAAATCTATAGCATAAATAGGTAATGCAACCACAATAGAAAATAAGAAAATTAAATATGCACTTAAAGTTGAAAATTTTAATCAGTTTTTTCTTAACATGATTTTATTAAACCTTCTTTCTTTAGGATTAAATTATTAATTGATTATACGTGTTTGTTAAACAGCTTTATTTAGTAGAAACCTTTTTACTTGTTAAATATAATTTTTTACCATCATGAAAAATTAAGATGCAAATGAAGAATAAAATTACTAGTGATAATATTGTGGAAGTAGTTCAAGAAATAATAGGTGTGGAAATACGACGAAGTAAAAAATATCCAAGAGAATTTGATATAAATTGAAAAACTATACCTGTTATAAAAATAGGAACAACAATTATATATGTGCATATAAATGTAATAAGTTTCATTTTATATGCAAATAAATATTGAATCTTAATATTTTCACATAAGAAAGGAAAGAAACTTGTAAATCAACTATTCTTGTTTGCTCTTCTTAAGTAAATAACATTATGTATTATTATAAATATACAGATAAAATATGTGATTAAATAGTCTTGGAGAAACATCAGATAAGCTCCATCTCCAATGGATTCAGGGATATAAGGAGGTACATCTATCGCGAGACCTGGTACATCTGATCATTCTATTGAATATATGTCTACAGCATAAATAGGTAAAGCAACCACAAGAGAAAATAAGAAAATTAAATATGCACTTAAAGTCGAAAATTTTAATCAGTTTTTTCTTAACATTATTTTAAAGGTTCTTTCTTTAAAATTAAATTATTAATTTCTTCACCAGTATATAATTTATCTTTATATTTAAACAGTCTTGGTTGTTTCCCTGCATTTTTTGGTTTCAAACTTCCTATAGTGAAATAATAAGAACCTCAAGCACCATTATAATATGAATATAAAATTGTATTTCTTTTTTCTTATCCTCAACACATAGAACCTAAAAACATATCTGAATTATCATCATAACCATACATTAAATATGCATGGTCCGGTCAACCGTTGGAATAAGTACAAGGTGCTATCCCTAAAATGACAGGTATACCTTTTTTAACATTTTCTCAAGCTCTATAGTATCCACCATACTTTCCGTAATTGTCTCATGAGCTTCTTTCATTTTTATTAAATCTATCAAAAGCAAGTCGGTAGTAATTAGGTGTTTTTAAATTTATTTGTCCATCAGCAAGTTGATATAAATGGTAGGTTAAAGATTTTTTATAGTCTTTATATTGAACATTATCTTCGTGATGATAAGAGTATTTATATTTAAACACTGGAGAAGTGTGCTCTCAATGTCTGATATTATTTTGAGGAGCTTCTTTGATAAATTTATTATACTGGTCCTGTGTAAAAACAGTTCCATCAACAAATAAATGATTGTAGAGTAGTAATTGGCTCAATGCAACATATTCACATAAACCTCTTCTACCACGAGGAGCTCCTTCAGGTTTTAAATCTATGTATCCAGCAGATTCGTAATTGTTTCTTGTTGCAAATCATCATGCATATGGCACTGTGGAACTTACCTTAAAATGACCATCATAATTATAGTTAGTTCTATTCAAATTATAATCTACTCAAGGTTCGGTTTTTGTTTTGTATTTTGAGTATCTAATTTCTTTTTCCCGTTTCAATAATTGATTCTGTTTAAATTCTTCTATTTCACATAGTTCATCTTCCTTATAGGTGCTTAATAAATCACTTTTTAAGATTTTACTTTCGTTATATAGACTTTTATATGTGTTTTCATCTTCTAATTTGAGCAATCCGAATCGACGATCATATATTATTTCTGAATTTAATCATTCATCTTTTATTGTTTCATAATGAATTTGGTTTGATGTATAAATATTTGCATTTACAACTGAAAACATTTCATCTGTAGCAATAAGTAAAAAGCTATTGTTTTGAATGTCTTTTATTTCCTTAACAATTTTAAATTTTTGAGTTTTACCGCTTAATCTAGATAAACGTGCAATTTCAGAATCTACTAAAAATTGCTTCATTTCATTTTCGTCTTTTTGTTTTGGAACAACATTATTATTTACAGATACCGAAACAGTTGGTAGTGCTATAACTCCTGTAGTGAAGATGCTTAAAATTAATTTTGTATTTTTCATAATATATTCCCCTTACTTTTATTATATTCTTTTTAAGTAAAATAAAACAAATTATTGAAAAATATTTAACTTATTTTTGATGCTTACTATAGAAATGCAACTAAAATGGTTTTAGTTTTTATTTAGTTGTTTTGAGCTTAAATTTCTTTGAATATCAGTTATAAGATTCCTTTTTTCATCTCTAATGCATAAATGAATGTATAATTAAATACCATACATTAATGAGGAGGGGTATTATGTCGCTATTTAGAAGCTTAAATGCTAACTTATGAAAATATATAAGTAGTATTTCATTATCATCAATCGGGTCAGAAGCATTTAAATTAGCTTCTAGTTTATATATTTACAAAATAACTGGTGATTTCTGATTAGTTACATTGTTGTACTTATTAGTACAATTACCATCGTTAATCATTTATGCAATCTCATCACAACTTGTTAAATTACTACCTGATAGAGTCGCTCTTCTTATTTGTGATATTGCTAGTTCAATATTGTTGATAATACCTTTAGGAACTTACTTTGCATTTATCAATAATCTATCTACACATACGTTTTCAATTATTTTAATTGTGACAAGTACACTTTTAGGAACTGTCCATTCCTATAGATTTATACACCTTAAGAATATTCTTTACTTTTTAGCAAAAGATAAAAATGATTTAAATAAATTCAACATCGGTAACTCATTTGCTATATCAATTGGATTAGTTTTATCTCCAATATTGTCACTTTTACTTTATAAGTATTTACCTTTTTATTCTTTAGTTATTTTTAACATGTTAACTTACATATTATCTGGTTTACTTTATTGAAGTTTAAAAACTAAATCAGAAATGACTGTTTTTGTGGATAAAGCAAAAGCAAATGATGGATCACATAAGATTTTAAGTTCTAAATTTAAGCTATTTTCATGAATATTCATATTATCTTCATCCTTAGTAATTGGAATATTCTTATTTCCTAAACAATCTGGAATTATTCAATTTTTCAAATGAGTTGGTGATTATAAATATGAGGATTGAAGTTTCTATTTCACAATTGTTTTAGCTCTATTAAGTCTAGCTGGTGTAATTGTCGTTTTCTTATTAAATAAATACAAAGTAAAAATTGATCTTAGATGAATAATTTTTGGAATGTTTGCATTGAGCATCATTTGAATGTCATTATCATTCATTTCAAATAAACAGTTTATTTTAATTAGTTACTTTTCAATTAATGCACTACAACAATTGGTGTTTAGTATGTTCTTACCAGGATTTTATAGCAAGTCATATCAATTATTCGAAAAAGATAAGTTCCATTTACAAAATGGGTTATCAATAGTGTTTAGGATTATTATGTCTTCATTATTAATAATTGCACTTACAGCGATTAATAATTTAGTTGGATACTCATGAACTTACATTGCATATTCAGTAATAGTTATAGTTTGTGGAGTGATTGCTATAGTTTCATATACCAGAATTAATAAGTTGTACAAGATCCCTACTATTAAGAAAATTGATAATTTATGAGTTTTATAATTTAGGAAGATTAATTTTTCATATGAAATTCAAAGTTAAATGATGTAATTAAACTTTAAGCATTTTAAACATTGAAAAGAGATTATCGCATTTAATAAAATAGGATAAGAAAAGTAGATAGAAAATAAAAAATGTCTACTTTTTGTTTGCAATAAAAGAAAGAATTATACGAGTAACTGGGTAATTAAAACGCTATCCAAGATTACATTTGATGATATAAGGGTGAAAAGTTTTCGAACTATGTTAAATTGAAAAACACCTCAACAATGTTGAGATGCTTTAAGCTTTTCCTATAAATTACCTATAAAAATTGTCTTATTTACATGTGAATGCAATGTTTTTCTTATTTTAGATTAGTTGATTTTAGAACTACCAAATTTTGTTGCTTTAAAATCTGCATTATTCTTAATTTTTTCACCATTTTCATCTAATCAAATTTCTTTACCATTATGGTTATCTCAGGTTATAACATTAGCTGTCGCACTTAAACTTGTCGCTTTTCCACCTGTTCTCGGGGTTACTGAATAGTCCTCAATAAAAATATATCCTTCATCAGTCTCTTGCAGAACATTTTGAGCTAATAAAATATCCAAAGTTCCCTTAATTGATTTCTCGTAATATTTTTCTTTTTTAGGATTTTTAATAATTCTTGAACCTGCAAAGATTTTTACAGAACCATCTTTTTCATAAAGTTCTGCTTGAGCAATTTTCTCACCTTTAGAGTTTGCGATATGAATTTTGAAAATTTTATATTTTGTGTCATCAGCTTCGAAATATTTAAAAGTTTTCTTAAGTATTTCATTAGCTATCTTTTTAGAACGTTCTTCAATAGTCTCTGTATTTCAATATTCATATTTTAGAATATCGGCATTCATAGCTCAATGGATGAATTTATTAATTTTAGCTTTCTTCTCTTCGAAAGGTAAATTACTTAGATATGAGTTTTCCTCTTTCTTGAATAAAGCTAAATTACCTATTCTATGCTTATGTGTTTGGTGATTATCTTTTGTAATGCCGTTTTCGCCAATTCATTTTGCACCATCTTGAGGCATTAAATGTTCTATGCTTCACTCTTTTGGTTCAACGTCTTTATATGTGAATGTGTCATTGAATTGGATATGTATGTATATATTTTTTAGTAAACGTGCACGTTGATACATATTTGCTTCTAACATATAATCTTCAAGTTCCTTGTCAGTAGGCATACGTGTAGTTTTCCCGTTATTATCATTAACAAGTGAACTTCTGAAGGTATTTATAACGCTACTTTCGTCCTTTCAATTCTTAGATTCTAATATTACTAGTAGATTAATAAATACTTTATTAATACTCTGAATACCAAGATTTAATATTGCACGACGTACAAAATAAATATTTATACCTTTCAGTATTTCAAGGAATAAATCTTCTTTAATAATTTTCTCGTGAAGAAGTTTACTCATTTTGACAATTAAAGGTAATGCAGCGTCTGTATTTAAGTTTTTACTTAAAACCATTTCTCTTATTAGTTTTTTATTCTTAAATATTGTTTTAGACGATATTTCTTTATTATCAATTAACTTTATGTATTTATATTGTTCTGAGTATTCAAGAACATCACTAAGAATTTCACTTAGTTTGAGCGTACCATATTCATTTTGATAATTCTTCTCGCAGTAATGTTTGAAATTATCATAAATCTTTGTAAAGTTAACAATTTCCATTTTTTTGATTTGTAAATAAATGAAAAAGAAATGTTCCATTATTTTAGAATCATTATTTAAGTTTTTCTCAATTTTTACTCAATACTTATCGTATAAATCTTTTTGCTCTCTATCAGTTTTCGCAGACATTAATATGTAATTTCTAATAAGATCAGCTTGAGTTAATTTAACTCCGGTTGAGTTGATGCTTTGGAATATTTTTTGTGGGTTGTCATTATCTTCGATTTTGACTGAGATAATAATTAATTTGCTTAGTGAGTTTAAAAATTTATCAACTGTTTCAAGTTGAATTTTTCCTTCATTTTTTAATAGATGTTCCAATTCTTCTTTAATGTATTTATATGAAGAATAGACATTTGATGTATTCAATAAATTGATATCTTCTTTTGAATTAATTTCACCTTCAAGAATTTTCTTAAATGCGTCATTATCATCAACTAATGGATATAATCTGCATTGTTTCTCTTTTTTCTTATCTTCAAAGTATAGAAAATTATTGTTAAGTGTTTCAATAACTTCGGTAAATTTTTCAGAATAGGAAACACTACTTAAAATATCTCTTAAAGCGAGAATTATTAGAAATGTTGTAACTAATCTCTGTTGTCCATCGACAACGTACATTTTAAATGCTCGGTTGTTATCACTAAGAGGATTAAAATCAGTATTCTTGTCTAAATAATAGAAAAAGAAACCAATGAAATGTTGATAATCAGGATCGTTACTATTAAAGATGTCGATAATATCCTTAATATATGCTTCTACTGCTGGTTTCTTAGTTCAGGTATATTTTCTTTGAAAAATTGGAATTACATATTGAGTGTGAGGAGTGGAAGATTTTTGCTTAATTATTTCCATCATATTAACAACTGACACTGAATTATTTGTCATATTTTCTCCTAAAATATAAGCATAAAAGTGATTCAAGATAATTAAAATACTGCTTATAAATAATATTATAATAAATTATTCGAAAGCGTAATGAACTTAAATAGAAAAAAAGATGAGTCGAGAAACTCATCTAGTTTTTACATCCATGCTGTAACTGTAGTTGCATTTGTTATATTATCGCAAACATTGATAGTGTGATAAATAAAATAAATACAAAAGAGATTGAATCTAATCTATCTAAAATACCACCGTGCTCTCTTAGTAAGTTTGAGAAATCTTTAATTTCATTTCTTCTTTTTATGAGTGAAAATGCTAAGTCTCCACAGATTGCAAACATAGGTGCAAGGAAGATAAATAACATTAAATACACAAACATCATATTTAAGCTATTACCATCTACATTTCATGGTGTCATCATTATGTGCATTAATGTTTGATTTTTGTCTGATGCTATTCCATAAGCTATTCCCATATATGCTAATGTAACTGAGATTGCAACAATAATTCCGACAATAGCACCTTCAATTGTCTTTTTAGGACTAATAGCTGGAGCAAGTTTTTGTTTGAAAAACTTGTGCCCTAAAAATCTTCCACCAAAGTATCCTCCAATGTCACAAGACATTGCGATGAATACAATTAATAAAATAACTTCAATAGCGTAAGTTTGTGCAAGTAGCACCATAAATGATTTTAAGAAGTATGTTAAGAATGAAAAGATGAAAAAGAATGATAAAGCTTTAATTGCTAAATATTTGAGATTAATATTTTTAACAGTTAAAAATCTAATTAATACAAAAATTAATGTAATTGTTAAAGGTCATATTGCGTCAAAGAAACTAAATGCACCATAAGTAGCATCTGTAAAGACTGAACCAATTTGTAATATATTTTTATTAACTAAAATACTTTCTGAGGGTGTTATCCGAGTTGTTAAGAACTTAAGGAAGTTTGGATAAGCAAAGAGCAACCCAACTGCTAAAGCAGGTAAAACTCATTTAAATATTTTATGGTTTTGCAGATATGCTTTTGATAGTTCATAATAAATTCAAAAAGCAAATCCTACAAAAATCAAAATAGACAATGTTCTTAAAAATCAAAATACTCCATCTTTAAAGTTTTTATATAAATTAAAATCAAAAGAGTATTTTGATACTGTTAAAAATATAACTAGAACAAGTCCGATAATTAGAGCAGGAATAACTCTATTTATTCAAAAAGATTTTTGTTCTTCTTTTTTCATTATTTCCTTTCTTAATCTTCAAGTTCTTGAAGAAATTGAAGATACATATGCAAGTAGCCTTCAGCTACAATGAATTTTTCAATATTAAATAAACTTTTATCAAAATATCTAGATCAACCACCAGAAATTATTGAGTTTTCTGGTTTATCAAATGAAGATACATAACCTGATAATAAAGAGCTTAAACCATTTAACGTAGCTGTTTTTGTGGTTGTTCCTTCTTTAGTTTTAGGTACTCTTAATTCACTTTCAATTATTGAAGGAGCTACAAATGGGATATCGAAAAAATCCACCATTCTAGCTATTGAAACACTTTTAAGAATTAAGTTTTCCATTTTTAAATTAACTCAATATGTTCCTAATAAGTTAATTGAATCTTTTTTATATTTAATTCAGTTTATAAGTAATGCTGATAAGATATCAAAACCAATAGAACTTTTGTGTTTTATATTCTTATCAATTAAGTGAGACATCCCTTTAATAATTATTTTTTTCTCATCGTTTAAGTAAACTAAATCATTAGACATAAAATTCAACTTACTTGCCATGGTGAAGATAATGGTTTTGCATAAATCCTCATCTGTATTAGTTGCAGCCACAAGGATTCTCGTGTCTTCAAGATCTTTAAGTATCTTAGTAAGCTCTTCGGTAAAAGCAAAGTAGTCAATAATTTTTGCCTTACCTTGTTTAATTTCTTTTGTCCTTAAGTCGACTTTGAAATTAACTATTTTGATGAATGTGTTACCCAAATCCATAACAATATATTTTGATAATTTTTTCATAGTTGTTAATTTCCTTTTATAATTCTTAATTATATACTTTTAAAAAATAAAATGTGGAGGTACATATGAAAAAACCGATAAATATTGGACATACAAATAAGACATATATGACTGAAAATTCAATCTATCAAGAAAAGGTTTTAAATAAATTCAATCATAAGTTAGATTACGCATTACTTGAGAAATTTGATTTTGTACCTCGTTTAATTAATGAAACAGAAAATTCTGTTGAATGAGAGTATATTCAGACAAAACCATTAGTGTTTACAGAAGATGTTTTGACTCAAATTGCGAATAATTTTAAGACATTACACGATTCAAAGCTACAGTTTCCTAAAACAAATGTAGCTTCAAGAGTAAAAGAGTATAGAAGAATTCTGAATGAAAGAGGAATAAAAATTGATGTTCTTAATGATTACTATAAGAGAATTAATTTAATATTAAAAAACTCTGAATCAAATAGACCATTGCACAATGATTTATACTTAAACAATATTCTCCTAGACTTAAACGACAAAGTTTACTTTATCGACTGAGAGTATGCTTCAATGGGTGACAAGCATTTTGATTTAGCTTACTTTATTTGTGGTTCATACTTAAATAAAGAGCAAGAAGAGTTTTTCTTAAATGTTTATGATACATATTGAGAAGAATATTTAATTCAACAAAAAATATTAGTTTATTACTTAACAATTCTTTGAGTGAATGCTCAAGAAACAAAACCATTCGATGATGCAGGTTTAATTGTGAAATTAAAAGAGACTGTTAAAGAATATGAATATAAGAAATCAACTAATACCTTTAGGAGATAGGACTAGAAGTTTCGGTGAATAGAATATATTTATATAATACGAATCGCAAGTATCATTAAATTACTAATTTTTTAAACTAAGATAAGAAAAGTGGACAGAGGTCAAAACTGTCTACTTTTCTTAATCTTATTTTGTAATTCGATGCTTTATTTTTAACGATTCAATTCAGAAATTGTATTAAAGCTATAATTTGAAATATAAATGACTATCATGCAATTGAAATACTATTCTTATGTGGTCTTTCATCAGTTTTATAGGTCATTTTTTCTTTCAATATTTAAATTTTTAAAAGATAGTTAATAAAAAATACTATATATTAATTATAATAATATTTTTATAACTTATACAAGGTGGTGAAGTAATGGAAGGATACAAAAATCAAAAATTTAATTTATTAGCTAACAAATTAAATTTACCTTTTATCGCATCATTTTCGGATGCGAAAATAGATAGCAATAGTATTAAGGTTGTTAAAAATTCAAATACAAATGAAGAAAGATTAGAGGTTACTTTAACTCTTTTAACAATTCCATCACTTGAAGATTTAAGAACTTTAACAATTGCAGCTATAAAAGAAAGAGTTAATTTCAAATTTAAATACGATAATAATGAATATTTATCAAGTCCATTAGTTCTTAATTATTTGGAATATGTAGTTAAGAAAACTCTTCCAGATAATAGTGGAATTGCAAGAGCATTAAGATTTCAAAATGTTAATTATGATGAACAAACAGGAAAATATTTAGCACATATCTTTGATTATGAAAATACTCCTGAATTTCAAGAAGAACTTAAGGTAGTTAATAAGTATATGAAAGAACTTTTTGGTTTTGATTCATTTGAATTAAATGTTAAAGTCAATACATTTGATTTAAAAGAACAAATCAACAATAACATCCTTCAAAATTATGACAAAATCAAAAATCAATTTAGTGATCACGACACAGCCTCAACTTCATCTAAAAAAGGTTCAATCAGCTATGATAAAGGAAGTTGAGGAAAAAGACGTTCACCATCTAGTTATACAAAATACACAATTCAGGAAGTTCACGAACTTCCTTATGAAGATGAAACTACAAATGTTTCTGTAACTGGTTATGTTTATAAAACTGATGTTAGAGACACTAACAAAGGGTTAAAAATTCATAACATTTCAATTACTGATTATAATGATGCTATTAGTACAGTTTTCTTTGAGAGAGAAAATAATAAAGATGTTTATGTTCCAAAAATTGGAGATACAGTTGAAGCTATGGGTAGAGTTTCTAATCCATATGGTTCAACTTACAATGGTGTAGACAAGTACAATAAACAAATCACAGTTAACTCTTTTAGCAAAGTTGATCCACTTACAGAAGAGCAAGAAGATTTAGCTTATGAAAAAAGAGTTGAGCTTAGCACAAGAACAAAAATGTCAACAATGGATGGACTTTTAAATGCTGAAGATATTGTTTCCATAGTTAAACAATATGGACATTCAGCAGTTGCTATAGTTGATTCAAATGGTGTACAAAGTTATCCAACTTTCGAAAAAGCTGCTAAAAAAGCTGGTATTAAACCAATTTATGGAGTTAGTTTTGATGTTATTTCAAAAAATCATAATTTCTTATTAAATTATTCGCCCGATGAAAATGCGGTTTTAGAGCAAACTGAATTTGTTGTGCTTGATATTGAAACAACACACTTATCAGCGCAAATAGGAGAATTAATTGAATTTGGTGCTCAAATTGTTAAAGAGCATAATGCTTTTAATCATAAAGACTTACAATTCTTTATTAAGGCACAAAAACCTCTTAGTGCTAAAACAATGAGCTTAACTAACATTACACAAAAAATGTTAGATGAAGAGGGGATTGAGTTAAATGAAGCTCTTGACAAAATTTATGATTTATTAAATAATAAAGTTTGTGTAGCTCATAATGCTAACTTCGACTTTAACTTTATTATCCAAAAGTTCATTGAGCAAGGAAAAAAAGTTCCAAACACATTCTTTGTCGACACACTTAACATTTCCAGATTGCTATTCCCTGAAAAACGTTCACATACGTTAGGGAATTACTGTTCATATTTACAAGTTAGTTACGATTCGGCAGTAGCTCACCGTGCAGACTACGATGCTGGTGTTCTTGCTAGTGCTTGAATTAAGTCAATTCAAATGTTAAAAGAGAAAGGTATTTTAACATTTGATGATTTATATAATACTTATGAACCAAATGTTTACTCACATGTTAGATCAAATCAAATTTCTGTTCTTGCTAAAAACCAACAAGGAATTAAAGAAATTTCTAAATTAATCACACTTTCATTAACCGAAAGATTCTTTAAGTCTCCTAAATTATTTATGGAGGACATCAAGAAGACTGAAAACATTTTAATAGGGTCAGGTGGACTTAAAAGTAGATTTATAGACAATATTTTTTATTCATCAGATGTTGAAATTCAAAAGTCAGCAGAATTTGCTGATTACATTGAAATACCACATCCTAATGCACTAAAACATTACTTAGAACCACAGGAAAAATTTACTCAAGAAGAAATTTATGATGCTATTAAAAGAATGATTAATTGAGCGAATAAGCTTAACAAAATTCCTGTTGCAATCGGGGATGTTAGATATAAAAATAAATTAGATAAGGAAGTCTTCAGATGTCTTGTTTATTCAAAAGGTATTGGTAACTCTTCGCACTTCTTATTTGACCATAGAAAAGTTGAATTTGAGGGAAGAAACTTCTTATTGCCTGATTTAGAGTTTTATACAACCGATCAAATGCTTGAGTCATTTAAATTCCTAAATGATGAGCAATTAATTAATGATTTAGTTATAGTGAATACAAACAAGATTGCTAATTTAATTGATCCAGAAATTAAAATTGTTCACGACAAACTTTACACACCTAAATTTGATGACTCAGCAGTTAAATTAAAAGAATTAGTTTATAAAACAGCACATGAAAGGTATGGAGAAGTACTTCCTCAAATGATTGAAGAAAGACTTCAAAAGGAAATCACACCTATTCTTAAATATGGATTTGATGTTATTTACTGAATTTCGCATATCTTGGTTAAAAAATCATTGGAAAGTGGATATCTTGTAGGTAGTCGTGGAAGTGTTGGTTCATCTTTAGTTGCTACATTTGCAGGTATCACAGAAGTTAATCCATTACCAGCTCACTACATTTGTCCAAATTGTAAAAACTTCGTTTTAAATGAAGATTCTAATATAACTTCAGGATTTGACTTAGATGATAAAAATTGTGATAAATGTGGAACACTTATGAATAAAGATGGACACACCATTCCATTCGAAACATTCTTAGGATTTGATGCCGATAAGGTTCCGGACATAGACTTAAACTTTGCTGGTGACTTCCAACCGATTATTCATAATGAAGTTAAGAAACTTTTTGGTGACAGTCATACTCTAAGAGCCGGGACTATTTCTACAATTCAAAGCAAAACTGCCTTTGGTTATGTTAAAAAAGCTAATGAAGAATATAACTTGGGTTATTCAAATGCTTTTGTTGATTATTTATCTTCAAAACTTGAAGACATTAAACGTACAACAGGACAACACCCTGGAGGTATCTTAATTATTCCTAAAGAATTCGATGTTGAAGATTTTACACCTGTTAACTATCCTGCCGATGATACTTCAATCGATTGAAAAACAACTCACTTTGATTATAGAGCTATCCACGACAATGTCCTTAAGTTAGACTTACTTGGACACATTGACCCAATGGCGATTAGAATGCTTGAAAAATTAACTGGTTTAGATGTTAAAAAAGACATACCTAAAAAAGATAAAAGAGTTATGTCACTTTTCTCAACTACTAAAGAATTAAATATCACACCTGAACAAATCGGTGGCGAACCAACAGGTGCTTTAGGTATCCCTGAGTTTGGTACATCATTTGTTAGAAAGATGTTGATTGAAGCACAACCCGAATCATTTGCTGACTTAATTTCAATTTCAGGTCTTTCTCATGGGACAGATGTTTGAACAGGAAATGCTCAATCACTTATTAAAGATATGGGATTATCATTAAAAGATGTTATTTCCTGTCGTGATGATATGATGGAATACTTAATGAAGAAAAATATTGAGTCTAAATTAGCTTTCAAGGTTATGGAACAAGTACGTAAAGGTAAAGGTGTAACGGAAGAACAAGTTGCAATATTAAAGAAAAACAATGTCCCATCTTGATACATTGATTCAATGCAAAAAATTAAATATATGTTCCCTAAAGCTCACGCTACTGCTTATGTTCTTATGGCTTGAAGAATTGCTTGATTTAAACTTTATAAGCCTTTAGAATACTACGCAACATTTTTCACAACTAGAGCAACTGAATTCGATTTACATGTAATGATGAACGACTTTAAGATTGAAAAAATTAATAAAAAAATTAAGGAAATAACCTTAATGAATGACAGAAAAGTTAAAGACGATCAGTTATTACAAACCTTAGAACTCGCAAGAGAAATGTATGCACGTGGATTAAGTATTTCAAACATCAGCTTAACTAAATCATTAGCAACTGAATGAGTTATAGATTATGAACATAATGCTCTTATACCTCCATTTACAGTTGTAGGTGGACTTGGTGAAGCTGTAGCAACTGAAATTGTTAATGCTAGAAATGAAAGTGAATTTGTTTCAAAAGAAGACTTTAGAAAACGAGGAAGAGTGAATCAAACTCTTTACAAGATATTGAATGAAGAATTCAAGGTTCTTGATGAACTAAATGAAACAAATCAGTTGACACTTTTTTAAAAATTAAAAAATAACTTTGATAAATAAAAGTTTTATAATATTAATGAGGATATCTTTATAGTATCCTCATTTTCTTTAAATAATTATTTAAACAAAAGGACAAAAATGAAAAAAATTAAATCATTATTATTAGCTGTTGCAGGAATCACAACAGCTATAGCACCAGTTGCTGCAATCTCTTGTGGAAGAACAGACAAAACAACTTCAGGAGCAAGAGCTAATATTACTCCAATTGCAGACATTACGAGAAATACAACTTTAACAGCTGAAACTATTCAAGGTAAAACTCCACTTTCTGTTGTTGTTGTAACAGACTCTGGTCACGTAACTGACTTATCATTTAACCAATCATCATATGAAGGAATGATGAGATATGTTGATGACATTAAAGAGCTTACAGGTTCAGAACCTAAATTTGCTTACTCAGAACCAGAAAGTAATAGTTATGAAAATACTTACAATAGTTTATTAGGGAAATATAACATTTGAATTCTTTCAGGGTTCACACATGGAGATGCAATTAAAGCATACATCCAACAAAATAAGGATAGATTAATTAAGAACAATGTAAAAATCATAGGTACAGACTTCACAATAGATCCAAATGAACTTCAAGGTTATGGAGACTTTTATGGTTTAGATTTTAAAGTTGCTGAATCATCATATATCGTTGGACAAGCAGTTGCTGAATTAATGGCTACAGAAGAGTCATATGCAAACAAAAGAAAAGTAACAGCATTTGGAGGTATGCCTTTCCATGGAGTTGTTGATTTTATTAAAGGTTACTACAGAGGTATTCTTGATATAAATAAAACTCAATCAGATGCTAATAAAAAAGTTAGACCAACACAAGGTAAAGGTCTTGCAAATGACTTTTCAAGTGTAGCACTTAATACTGCTTTTGAATCAGGTAAACCAATGGATAGTGCAATCGCAAATGCAATTGCTTCAAATCCAACAGTTATTTTACCAGTTGCTGGACCAGCGACAGGGTTCACATTAGATGAACTTGAGAAAAAAGCAAATACAGATCACATTGGTGTAATCGGAGTGGATACTGATCAAGCAAAATCAAGATCAAAAGACTCAGGAAAATTCTATACATCAATTACAAAAAATATTGCACAAGCTGTTTACGATACAATCCTATACATCACATATGGTATTGATAGCAAAAATATTTATAGTACAAAAACACCAGAGAGATCATTCTCAATTAGAGGAAGTTTCAAACAAGGGTGAGTTGGTTATGCACAAAGTACACTCAAAGATGAAGCAATGAAAACAAAAATGAATCAATTATTAGCAAAATATGATGCTAAATTTAAAGAATTATCTGAAGAGGACATAGATTTTATTTCATCAGATAAATTAAATAAAACAGATTCTGCAACTTTATCACTTCCTGACTTAATTCAAGAATTAACTGGCGAAATGTTAAAATAATTTTTCAACAAACTTAATTTTTTAAAGGGTACCTAATTTTGGTATCCTTTTTATTTTTATACCTACCTCCTTGTAATAAAAGAGAAAACACTAAATGATAAAATTAAGAATAAAAAATATATAATTAAAATGTAAATAATAGACATTAAATTCTATTATTTATTTTTTTAATATATTAAAAACACAAGGAAAGATATGAAACAAAACTTTTATGCAATAGAGTTTGATAATATTTCTAAATCTTTCGGTTCTATTAAGGCTAACCAGAATATTAGCTTTAAAGTAGAAAAAGGTACAGTTCACGCTTTAATTGGTGAAAATGGTGCTGGAAAAAGTACTTTAATGTCTATATTATTCGGGTTGTATGAACCTGATGAAGGAATTATCAAAGTAAATGAAAAAGAAGTTTTAATCAAAGGTCCTAATGATGCTAATAGATTAGGTATTGGTATGGTGCACCAACACTTTAAACTTGTTGATGTATATACAAACCTTGAAAACATTGTTTTAGGAGCTGAGGATAGAAATAAATTTACTAGAGTTATTGATTTCAAACCTGCTATTGAAAAAATCAAAACAATTCAAGAAATGTTTGATTTGCATTTTGATTTAAACAGGTTAACTGGTAAAGAAACAGTTGCAACTCAACAAAAAGTTGAAATTATGAAAATGTTATATCGTGATTCAGATATTTTAATTTTTGATGAACCAACTGCTGTTTTAACAGACCAAGAAATTCAAGGTCTATTGAATACATTCAAATTATTCAGGGAACAAGGTAAAACAATTTTATTTATTTCTCATAAACTTGCCGAAATTAAAGAAGTTGCTGATAATGCGACAGTTTTAAGACACGGTAAGGTTGTAGGAAACTTCAAAGTAGCAGATGTTTCTATTGAGGAAATGGCTAACCGTATGGTTGGTGGTGATGTCGAAATTATTAGAAATGAATATTCAGATACATCACAAAATGAAGTTGTTTTCAAATTAGATAACGTTTCTACAGATGGTGAAAAACCATTGAAAAATGTTAATTTAGAAATTAGAAGCGGTGAAATTGTTGCTATTGCCGGAGTTGAAGGTAATGGACAAACTGACTTAGAAAAAGTTGTTAGTGGAATGATAAAACCGACAACAGGTCAAGTTCTTTGTAAAAAGACACCACTTGTTAAAGAAAGAATGCAATTAATCCAAAAATCAAAAACAAGAAAAAATATAATTATGTTATTGATTTCATTATTTGTATTCTTATACTCAGGTTTAGGTTTATTAGCTGCAGCTAATTACCAATCTGATTCAACAAAAGCTATTATGAATATCGGTGGAGGATTGGCGATTTCTTTCAGTATAATCCTTCTTATGTTGATTTTATTTTCAATATATGGACCAAAATTTAAAGAAAAAACTATTTTTGCAAAAACTAGTTTTCAAAAGCAAATGAGCAAAAGACAGTTGCTAGTTTTTAAAATACTATTCCTAGTATTAGGTTTAGTTTCTGGTTTTGCTGTGCTATTTGCTGCATTAGTGTTTACATCAACAAATACATCAATAGTAGTAGCATTAGCTTCTTCAATTATTGTATTATGTTTAAGTATTATCACTACTGTTTTATTGAAAGTGAATAAATTATTAAAGTTTGAAAATGAGCATGCTAAATTAATCAAACGTAATAAATTATTTGTTATTTTAATATCATTTGGTATTGCTTCTGCTTCAGCATTAGCAATCACATCATTAATTTCATTATTAGCTACTGTTCCACTTGTAGCACTAGGACTAATGATTATGTTTAGTGTATTAATGTTTGCATTTATAGTGAGTGGAATACTTACATATTTCTACTTATCAGATACAAATGAGAAAAAAGTTGTTAATGATGATTACTTTGTCATAAATGAATTATCAGTTTATGATATTTCAAAATTAGGTCTTTCATTCATACCGAGTGATAGACATAAACACGGTTTAGTTCTTGACTATAACATTAAAAATAATTCAATTTTACGTAGACTTTGAGATAAAAAATACAGCAAAGCTGGACTTTTAAACAATAGAGCTATGCAAAGAGAAACTGAAGATATTATTGAAAAATTTGATGTTCGTGGCGCAAGAAATGGATACTCAATGTCAAGATCTCTTTCAGGAGGGAATCAACAAAAATTCATTGTTGGTCGTGAAATGAACTCACCACATGATTTCATTTTAATATTACAACCAACACGTGGATTAGACGTTGGAGCTATCAAAAATATTCATGAAAGAATATTAAAAGAAAAAGCTGAAGGTAAAGCTATCTTATTAATCTCATATGAATTAGATGAAGTTTTATCATTGGCAGATAAAATTGCAGTTATTAACACTGGTGAAATTTTAGCTGTGAAACCTGCAAAAGAACTTACAAGAACAGAAATTGGAGTTTATATGGCTCACAAGAAAGGAGGTGAGTAATGTTCACATTAACAGCAAATAAAATTAAAGAAAATTTAATGCTTGAAGATAAAAAATCATCTAGAAGAAAACTTTATTCATCTCTTTGAGCAGTTTTAATTGGTTTATTATTTGCTTCAGTAATCTACTGATTAAAAGGTATTGCTGATGGAACAGAAACAACAATTTTCACTTTTGTGCAAAATATTTTCGAGTTTGCTTTTAGTGAATATATTCTTAACGATACATTATTATTATTCATCTTCTTTGCACTAGCGAGTTTTTCTGTAGCAATTGGGTTTAAATCTGGATTATTCAACATTGGTGTTTCAGGACAGATGTTGCTACCTGGTATATTATTCTTTGCTATTTTAGCTGGTACAAGAGTTGATTTAAAGAATTTATCATTAAGCTTTTTATTAGGAATGATGTTCATTAGTATCATTATCGGTGCTATGGTTGGTGCAATTCCGGGTATTTTAAAAGCATACTTTAATGTTCATGAAGTTATTTCAACAATTTTTCTTAACTGAATTGTTACATTTTTAGGTATTTGACTTTTCACATTCTCAAACGATGTATTTATACCTCAATCAGATCCTAATTATACAAATTGAATCGGTCTGGAACCAGGTACTACTGCCAAGTTAGTTTTCACTAACTTAAGTAGAGACTTAGGGATTGATGTTCAAAGATTATTTATTTACATTGGTATTACACTTGTTTGTGTAATTGCAGTAGCGATTTGATTTGTTTATTCAAAAACAACACTTGGGTACAAAATTAAAATGGTTGGGTTAAATAAAACAAACTCAAAATATGTTGGAATAAATGAAAAAACAGTAACTGTTTGTGTAATGGCAATAGCAGGAGCTCTTGCTGGTTTAGGTGGGTTCTTCTACATTGTTGTATACACAAGACAAGTGGCTATTAAACCACAAGCTCCTTTAGCTATTGGTTTTGAATCCATAGCAATTGCTCTTGTTGCTCTTAATAATCCATTTGGTGTTCTTGCTACTGGTTTCCTATATGGAATGATACGAAGTGGACAAGCATCATTCTCAGTTACAGAGATAGGACCAAAAGTATCTAAAGATTTCTTCCCAATTATCACAGGGATAATTATATTTATGTCAGCGTTATCTATTATGTTCTATAAATTTAGACCAATGCGTTATGTATGAAAACAAATTATTCTAATGTGTCATAGAGAATACTGACAAAACTTTTCTATTTATCATAATTTAAGATCAAGATATCATATTAAAAAATCTTGAAATAAAGCAAGAGCTTTATATGCAGAAAATTTAATTTCTTCGGATCCTGATATGACAAAAGAAGAAATTGATGAAAAATGCAAATCATATTATTCAGAATGATTATTACAATATCAACAAATGGTTAAAGAAACAAAAGCTCAAATTGCAGAATTATCTGTTAAATTAAAAGAATACAAAAAAGCACAAAAACAAAAATTACAAGACACACTTTCAAGCTTTACATTTGCTAAATTCTATGAAAAACAAATAGATAAATTCTATGAATACTGATCAAGAAATGAACACGTGAAAGAATTAGATGAAACTTCAAAAGCATATTTATGAGCTTTATACTTAGCCAAAGAAAAAGCAAATGCTGATTGAAGATCATACGCTAAAAATGAGTATGATGGTCAGCTAAGAGTTAATAAATTAAAAATATCTGAGGAAACTGCGAATGAAGTTAAGAAGTTAGAATTTGAAATTCTAGAATTAAAATCAAAAATTTACAACACATCAATTAAGGATGAAATCAAGATTTTACGTAGATATTCAAAAGAAAAACTTCAAGTATTTGCAAGATATGAAAAAGCTTATGAAGCGAGAGTGGCGAGTTTAATTCTTACTTTAAAAGGTCAATCAGTCGAGTCAAAAATGACTATTTATGATGAAATTTCAAAAGAGAAATTTGCATTACAAAAAACTAGAACTGATTTAGGTGTTGATGAGTATCAATCTTATGTTCAAAAATCAAAAGCTCTTAAACGTTCAAGAAAATTAGTTTATAGAGAAATTAGAGAGAAAATTTATAATGATTTTGTAAATAAATACATTATAAAACCATGAGACAATAGAGTTTTAAGAATTCAAGAATCAAAATCAATGGAAGGAGCTAAATAATTATGGAATTAATTCTTTCATATTCAGTATTCTTCTTTTGCATTCTTTTATTAGGTTCTATTTCAGGAATTTTCTCAGAAAGAGCAGGAATCGTCAACATTGCAATTAATGGTTTCATGGTATTTGGGGCCATAATGTATATTATGTTTAGTGTTATATTAACAGATTTTATTTTTCACAAAGAGCAAACATCAATGCTTTGACAAATTCCTTTAACATTATTATCCGTAGGTGCATCAGCATTATTTGCATTATTATTTGGTTTAGCTACAATTAAATTAAAATCAGACCAAACAATTTCAGGTTTTGCTATGGGATTATTAGCAACAGGTATTGCATGTATTTTAATGTTATTTATTCTTGATATACAAAAAGAAGGACAAACTGCAACTTATTATGGTAGATCTGAGTTAGCTTTAAGTTCATCTTTAGGTGAGTATCAAAATATAGTATCATTCAAAACATTCGCAACTCTAATCATCGCATTTGCTTCTTGATTTGCCTTAAGAAAAACTAAATGAGGTTTAAGATTTAGAGCAATTGGTGAAAACCCACAAGCAGCTGATGTTGCTGGTATCAATGTTAATAAAATTAAATGACAAGCAGTTATTTTAGCTGGAATGGTTGCAGGTTTAGCTGGAACATTTTATGCTCAAAGTTTCCAAGGACCTTTCTCAATTACAAAAGATGTTGAAGGTTTAGGATTCTTAGCATTGGCTATTATGATTGTGTCAAGATGAAGAATATCAATCGCTGTAGTTATATCGCTTTTATTTTCAATTATGATTTCAGTATCATCATTTAGTGTAAGTTATATTAAAGCAGAAAAATATTCAGAATTAGTTAAAGCAGTACCATATGTGATTACTCTATTTGTTATGATATTTATATCAAAATCATCATCAGGTCCAGCTGCCGCTGGTATCCCATATGATAAATCAAAAAGATAGATCAATATCAAAAAATAAAATTATAAAAATAGTGAACAGTTTAATTTGCTTGTTCACTATTTTTTATTTCATATTTAGCTAATTAATATTATCTATCATCCTCTTCTTCATCATGATATTCATATTCATCATCTAAATACTCTGTGTTAGCCTCGTCGTTCTCCCCTGCTATAACTACCCTTATTTTCATTAAGTATAATGCTATTCATAAACCTTTTTCATATTTATATTTTTCTAACGCTTTATGAGGTGTTTTAAGTTTTCCAATTAGTTGTACATAAAACTTTTTATTATTAGCAACTATATGATCAGGTATTTTGACTGTTTCGATATTCGTGTCAATTCCTTTGCTTGTATTTCACTCGTGATTTTGGACTCACTCATTATTATATTGTTCATTTTCACTTAATAGAACTTTCATATCAAAGAAATCAGTTAAGAACAATCTAATATCCTCAATATCCATTCCAGTTTCTTTAACAAATTGATTTAATTCATCTCTATTTAATCCTCAACCATAGTCCACGGCTGGTCATTCAAGAGATACTTTAAGATTATGAGTAATTTTTGTTTTTGAAATATCAAATGCAAGAAGGATTCCTGATTGATTATCATTTCTTTTTAAAAACTGTGGAAATCTATTGTGCTTACTATAATCATAATTTTGTGCAGGATTTACTAAATTAATAGTAACTGATTTAGAATCGCTTGGAAAAACATAAGTTTTATATTTATCATCATGTATTGGTATAGTTAGGTGTTGTATATTTTTCGTAGTCTCAACAAGAGCACTGTAATTTATTTTTCCAAATCCAGTAATTGTTCCAGAGTTATTTGCATGTAAATATTCTTCGCCTGTGTCATTGGTTGATAGTCAAGTATCTTCGCTACTTAAAAATGCATTATAATCAATTTTTTTAACTTTTGTTTTTAATGGTATTGCATTTGCTGCGATTGTGGAAAATCCTAATATAGGAAAAAATATTTTTTTAATTCATTTTTTAAACATAAGATGACCTTCCCGAAAATATTATTTTCGATTTATTTAATATACCCTGCTTATATACCTTATCAAGATTGTGGATCACTTTTTAATAAGAAAATATTTTATTTTTTTCACATTTGTGAAAAATTAAGAAAAAGTTACTTATATGCTTAAATATCCGACTAACTAATATGTTTAAATTTGTAAAAAACTATATAAAATATTAAATTATGTTTAAGATAAGAAATTTAAGTAAAAATACGTGAAAAGGACTAGCTCATATTATTTGATCTAACTCAAATTATGATGATAATTTATCTCCATATTCTAAGAGAATTCAACTTTTTTCATACATTTATGCAGCTATAATAACATTTGCTTGTTTAGTTTCTTTTTTTTCACTGATTACAGTGAAAGAAGGGCCTAACAAAGCTCATTTTGATCGTTTTTTAGTTGTTGTCCAAGTCATTACATTCTTTATATTTATAGTAGATTACTTTCTACACTTTATTACTTACAAGTATTTATATACAGATGGAAAGACTAAAGTCTGAAAAATCGTACTTAAGTATATTTTTTCATTCAATGGAATTTGTATTTTATTCTGTATTTTAGCTTCACTCTATGCAATCAGTTTTCTTATGCCTGCATCAGAGGAAATTGCATATAACAAAAATGAAGAAGCAAAAATTTTCCATTTATTTAAATCATTTAACGTATTTAAAATTATCCGTTTCTTCTTTGTTTTAACATTATTTGCACCATTCCAAATTATTATTAATGTGTTTAAAAAACAAAGACAGATATTAACTTACATTTTTATATTAATTCTTATTTTAATTTTCTTATTTGCTTTATTAATTTGAAACAATGAAAAAAATCACTTAAAACAATCTCAAATTCAATACATCATTGATCACAAATGAGATCAAACATTTAATTTAGAGTATTTCAAAGAAATTAATAATCAAGAATACATTCAAAGAATACAAGATGCAACAACATCTCATGATAAAGCTGTGGTTATCTTTGATTATTTATCATCAGTAAGTTATGCAGATTTACCAAATGACAATATTATTGGTTATATGGATGGATTTTTAAGTCTAGAATCAGGTTACGTAACTACATTTGGTTCATCTTTATACTATGTAACAATTACACTAACAACAATTGGTTATGGCGATTTTACACCTCATGCATCTATAACAAGAGGAATTATTTCATTCTTATCATTAATGTCTGTTGCAATTATTGCCATTCCATCAGGTCTTATTGCTGGGGCATTTTTAGTAGAAATGCAAAAACATATTTCAACTACAGGTAACAAAAAATCAAGATTTGGATTTAGAAAAAAATCAGATGATGCTGATAATCAAACAAATCAATCAGAATCTAATGAACCTGCAACAACTTCAGTAGAAAACTCACAAAATACACAAGAAACTCGAAAGGAACAAAATGATTAAATTAGGATCACACATAGGATTTAAAGCTCCAAATTATTTATATGCATCAGGTCAGGAAGCTATCAGTTATGGCGCTAACACTTTTATGATTTATTTAGGAGCACCCCAAAACACAAACAGGGTTGATGTATCTAAATACAATTTAGAAAAATATGAAGAAGAGTTTTCTTCATTTATCCCTAAAGAAGATATTATTGTTCACGCACCATATATTGTTAATCCGGCCAATCCAGAAAAATCAAATTTTGCTAAAGATTTCTTAATTCAAGAAGTTCAAAGAATGGAAAAAGCAGGATTCGAATATTTAGTTCTACACCCTGGTGCAGCAGTTGGACACCCAACTGAGGAAGCACTGGATACATTAATTGACACTTTAAATGAAATAATTAAAAATACAAATAATGTTGTTATTTGTATAGAAACAATGTCTGGAAAAGGCACTGAAATTGGTGTTGATTTTGAACAAATTGCTTATGTTCTTAAATGAGTTAACTCAGATAGAGTTCAAGTTTGTTTAGATACTTGTCATATGTGAGATGCAGGTTATGATCTTCAAGAATATGAAGAATTTAAAAAAGAATTGTTCAAATGAGATTTACTTAAGAGAGTTAAGGTTATCCATTTAAATGATTCAAAACACGAAATTGCTTCGCATAAAGATAGGCACGCAAATATTGGAAAGGGAGCAATTGGATATGAAACATTAAAACAATTTGTTCATGATCCTGATTTTGATAATATCCCAATTATCCTTGAAACACCAGTTCCAGAAACTGGACCAATTTATAAAGAAGAAATTGCTTGATTATTAGAAAAGTAATAATTTAAAGTTAATAAATAATACTTAATTATTGGACTTAAATACTTTTTGTATTTTTCAGTTATAGTTTATAATATATAAAAATATTTATAAATATTAATTTTCATTCAATGTAAAGGAGAAAAAATGGCTAGAGAAGGTTTCACATTAGTGTGTGTTGAATGTAAAATGGAAAACTACATTTCAAAGAAAAACAAAAAAACACACCCTGAAAAAATTGAGTTACTTAAATTTTGCGCAAAATGTAACGCTCACAAAACACACAGAGAAAAGAAATAGTCACATTTTTCTCTATAATAATTTCCAATCTAGCATATGCTAGATTTTTATTTAAAATGCATAAAAGTTTTATAATTATTAAATCATTAACAATCAATAGGAGAAAACTATGGACAGAAGAAGACTAGATCAAATGTTTGAACAAACAGGAGCTGAAGTTTTAATTTCAGAAGCACCTCAAACAAGATTATGATATGCACATGTTCAAACATCAGATGGATATATTGCAATTGAAAAAGATAAAGCAACATTATTTGTTGATGGAAGATACATTGAATACGCAACAAAGCATGCTAAAAATGTTGATATTGTTTTAATCAAAGGAAACTCAATGAAAGAGTGATTTGATAAAAGAAACTTCAAGAAGATTGTGTTGGAAAAAAACTACTTAACAAAAGAGGTTCAAGACAGAATTGTATCAATGGTGCAACCTGAAGAAATTTCATGAGTTGATGCTCAAGATTTAAGAATTGTTAAATCAGCTGAAGAACTTAAATTAATGCAAAAAGTAATTGATATTTCTCTATCAGCACTTGAAGAATTTAAACAATGAGTTAAGCCAGGTATTTCTGAAAAAGAAGCTGGAGCTTATTTAAATTATTTACTTAAGAAACACGGTGGAGATAAAGAAGGATTTGATGAAATAGTTGCAACAGCTTCATCGTCAGCCGAACCACACCACCATACAACTGATAAACTTCTAGAGGAAGGTGAATTACTTAAAGTTGACTTCGGTGCTAAATATAAGGGATATACAGCAGACATTACAAGAACATGAGTTTTAGGAGGTGAAGATAAAGTTAAAAATCCTAAAGCACTTGAAATCTTAAACATTGTTAAAGAAGCCGCTGCAGCAGGTAGAAAAGCTGTAAGACCTGGTATTAAAGCTTGTGAAGTTGATAAAGTATGTAGAGATTACATTGCTTCAAAAGGGTATGCAGATTACTTCTTACATTCAACAGGACACGGATTAGGAATTGATGTTCACGAATGACCATCAGTTTCACCTCATTCACAAACTGTTTTAGAACCTGGAATGATTATTACAGTTGAACCTGGGATTTACATTGAAGGTTTAGGTGGAGCTAGAATTGAAGATGATGTTCTAGTTACTGAAAATGGTCACTATGTATTTTCTAGACCAAATGAACAATAATAACAATAATTCGCAAATAAATCATGATGGATATTTACAAGTAGATTCTATCCATCAAATTTATTTCAGTGTTAGCGGTAATCCAGATGGATTACCTGTTTTTATAATACATGGTGGACCGGGTGGTCAAAGTTCGCTTAAATCGCTTGAATTCTTTGATCTAAATTGCTATAAAGTTATTATGTTCGATCAAAGAGGTTGTGGTAAATCAAAACCTAGGTTTGAACTTCAAAAAAATAATACTAATCAATTAGTTGAAGATATAAGAAAACTCAAGGAACACTTAAATATAGATAAAATGATCCTGTTTGGTGGTAGTTGAGGAACAACTTTATCTCTAGCTTATGCAATTAAATATCCTGAAGATATATTGCACTTGGTTTTACGTGGAATTTTCTTAGCTAGACAAGAAGATGTTGATTTTCTTTATGAAAAAGGTGCTTCATTTTTCTATCCAGAAAAACATAATGAATTTGCTTCCTATGTACAAGATGTAAGTGGAAATAGCATTTTAGAAAAATACTATTCATTATTAACTAGTGATGATTTAGAAAAAAAATATAAAGCAGGTAGGGCTTTTGTGAAATGAGAAGAATCAATTGTTTCTATAAATCCTAAATTATTTGAATCAACTGATGAAGATGATTATCAAATTTCATTAATGGAATCACATTATTTTGTCAATAAATCATTTTTACCATCAGATAACTATATATTAGAGAATGCACACAAAATAAAACATATTCCAACAGATATAGTTCACGGAAGAAATGATATTGATACAAGACCCATTGGTGCCTATTTACTATCTAAAGAATTAGATAATTGTAACTTATATTTCATAGAACAAGCTGGACACACACAATGGGATATAAATAATAAAAATAAATTAATTCAAATCTTTAGTGAACTTAAAGAGACATATAAATAATTCAATTTCCAAGATGCTTATCTTGGATTTTTAATAATTTTTATTTGCTTTATTAAAATGTGCTATAATAGTCTCGAACCAAATAAATACCGAAATAAAAAATATAAAAATAATTTTGAAAAAATAATTTTTATGTATAATATATTAGCAAATCAAAATGCCGATTTAGCTCAGCGGTAGAGCAGCTGGCTGTTAACCAGTTGGTCGTTGGTTCAATCCCAATAATCGGCGCCATTTATGGTCTGTTGGTGAAGCGGTTAACACACATGGTTTTCATCCATGCATACACGGGTTCGATCCCCGTACAGACTGCCATTTTTGGAAGATTAGCTCAGCTGGGAGAGCGTCGCCCTTACAAGGCGAATGTCATGGGTTCGAGTCCCTTATCTTCCACCATTGCCGTCTTAGCTCAGTTGGTAGAGCAACTGACTTGTAATCAGTAGGTCGTAGGTTCGAGTCCTATAGACGGCACCAAGCATGGTGCTTTTTTTATGCCTTTCAGCACTAAAAATATGCGCGAATGGTGAAATTGGCAGACACGCTAGATTTAGGCTCTAGTGCCTTACGGTATGAGGGTTCGAGTCCCTCTTCGCGCACCATTAAAATATTGTTTTAATATAAAATAGTCGAATAAGTCATCACGCAACAAAATGTGTGATTTTTTTATTTCCTGTAAATGTGTGAATTAAAACACGCAATTTGTCATAACATGGTCACTATGATGGTTTAAATATTCATGTGATTGATGCAAAAAGAGGTATCGACTCAAAATCAGATCGTAGAGTTATAGTGCAGGAAGTGATTATCACAAATTATGATATTTAATTAGTAAGATTATTTCTAAATGAACAAAATGAAAAAATATTTGCTTTTCTAATTTAGCTCAACCACTTTACTTAAGTGGCTTTTTATTTTTTAGATCTTGTACACTATGTAAAAGCTATTTATTACGATCATAAAATAAAGTAAAATAATAGTTATGTATAAACACGAAATTAAGAAAATAAAATCAAATTTAAAAAAGCTTAAAGAAGAAATATTAAACAACAGAGAACTAATTTATGAAGCTCTCAAAAAAGATTTAAATAAAAATCCCTTAGAAGCTGAAGCCACTGAAGTGGGTCAAGTTTTAAATGAACTTAATTTATATATTAGAAAGCTAAAAAGATGATGAAAAAATAAGAGAGTAACAAACTCAATTCAGACTTTTTACAGCAAGACATACATAAAAAGCGAACCATACGGAAATGTTCTAATTGTATGTCCTTGAAATTATCCATTTAATTTATCTCTCATTCCTGCTATTAATGCAATAGGAGCAGGTAATAATGTAATATTAAAATTATCTGAATTATGTCCTAACACGAATCAGGTTGTTAAAAAGATTTTAACAAGCGTTTTCAATAGTGCACAAGTCAAAATATATGAAGGCGACAAGGAAATAGTTGGACAAATTTACTCTGAAAATAAGATTGATTTTATTTTCTTTACAGGTTCAGAAAAAGTTGGACAAATTTATTACAAAAAAGCTGCTGAATTGTTAATTCCATGTGTATTGGAATTAGGTGGAAAATCGCCTTTTATTGTTGGATACACAGCAGATATGGAAGAAGCAGCTAACAAATTGGTTTTAGGAAAATTACTTAATGCAGGTCAAACATGCATTGCACCCGATTATGTATTAGTTCATAAAGAGAAAAAAGAAGAATTAATTCGGGAAATTAACAATTCATACGATTCTATTTTTAAAGAAAAAAATGCTATGAATAAGGATATTAAACTAGGACAAGAAAAGTAGACAGAAAATAAAAAACTGTCTACTTTTTGTTTACAATAAGAGAAAGGATTTTACAAATGGGTAAACAATTGAAACATTATGAATGATTAGATCTATTCAAATGAATAGAAAATTGAGAATACACAAATGAATATGAATACAAATTTGCATCTTATATTTCAGAAAAATATAATAAGGATTACTTTAAAGAAAATGTTAGACGTAGAATTTGAAATAAATTTAGAGAATATCAAAAAGACGAAACTGTAATATTTTCAAAAACAGGAACAGCTCCTAAAAAAGGAAAGGGTTCTGGAAGACCTAAAAAGAAACCTATTGAAACGGATGATTCAATGATTGAAGAAATGACTGATGAGCAAAAGAATGAATTCATAAAAATTATGCTTGAAATTTTCAGAGATAATAAAATGGAAATTGATTGAAGCAAAATCAAGAAATCATCTTCTGTTACAAATAAACAATTTATATATTTTTAGGAATACCAAAATCTACTTTTTATAAGAAAATTTCGCAATTCGATAAAGAAGTCTCTCAAAAGACTGAAAATGAAGAATTACATTCAATTGTCAAAAAGGCCTTTTATGAAAATAAAGGTCGTTTTGGTCGTTGAAGATTGAGCATTTATATACTAAAAGTATATAAAATAGACATAAATTACAGAACATTGGGAAGAATAATGAACAAATTAAATCTAATTTGTGTAGTTAGGCCAAAACGTAAAGTCAGAGAAATCAAGAATACAAATGTTAAGATTAAAGATCTTGTAAATAGAGATTACAATGGGATTACAAATAATATTATTGCGACAGATGTTTCATATATAAAAGCACCAAACGATATAGATGAAAACCACGTTTATCTTTCAGTTGCAATACATCATAAAACAAAGAAAATTTTAAATTGAAACTTATCAAGAAGAAATGACACAGATTTAGTTATTTCACACATCAAGGATATCAAGTTTAAAAACCTTGAATCCTTCATTCCGATCACGGATTTCAATATTCATCATCTAAATATCTCGATGTAGTTGTCAAAAACAATGGTAATGTATCTATGGGTAGGGTTGGAAATTCATTAGATAATAGGGAAGTTGAATATTTCTTTTCAAACATTAAATCTGAGTGTTTAAACTTTGTAAATTACAAAACAATTTGCTTTGATAAACTCAAAAACATTATCAAAGATTACATTGAATGATATAACAATGAAAGATTTCAATCTGTGTTAAATTGAAAAACACCTCAACAATGTTGAGATGCTTTGATTTTTTATAAATTGTCTATAAGACTTGTCCTAGTTTATATTGTAAGAATTGTAAATAAGGAACATTATGATAGATTGGTTAAATTAGCACCACAAGCTAAAAGGAATGAAGAAACATTACAATTTGATTTAAATATCTTAGAATTATCAGATAACACAACTCAGAAAGTTATGTCTGAAGAAATTTTCGGACCATTGTTGCCTATTATTACTTTTAATGAGTTAGACGATGCGGTTAAATTTGTAAATTCAAAATCTGAACCATTAACAGCTTACTTGTTCACAAGAAATAGTTATGAAATTGATAAAGTAACTAATGAAATTAAAGCCGGCTCAATAGTGATAAATGATATACTTTTACAACTACAAAATAGACGTTTAGCATTTGGAGGTAGAGGTAAAAGTGGAATTGGTAAGTATAGAGGTAAAGCTGGTTTTGATACATTCACACACAAAAAATCTGTAATTTATAAAACACAAGTCTATAAAGAAAAGAGAACTTTAAAGATATTGCAAAATAAACCAAAAATACTCAAACTACTTCAAATTTTCAATAAATGATATTAGACATTTAGGCCTACTAGATAGGTCTTTTTTATTTATTAAATTAATAATTTAATAAATAGGAATTATTATAAAATTAATAATATGAAAACAAAGGTAACAGCTAAGCTTATGTCGTCATTATCGGAGTGAGGACTATTACGTAAATGAACTATTAAGAATATGGTTTTTATAGCCATCTTGATTGCTATATCAGTTAGCTTTACCGTTGTTGCAGCTCAGTTAATGCCTATTGTTAATATTCCATCATTCAAATTCTCATTTATAGGATTACCTGTAAAAATCACAGGTTTTGTTTTTGGACCTGTCATTGGGGTTTTTGTTGGTGTTGTATCAGATTTATTATCGTTACTTTTTGTTCCACCTGTTGGTTATAACCCGATGTACACTCTAGCGACAGCTATTAATGGTCTTATTTCGGGTATCTTCGGGTTTTATTTTGTGTCGTTTTTACAATATGCTTTCAGCAAGGAATATAGACTTGAAAGAATTTCAATTAAAATTACTTTATTAGCTCAGAAATATAGAAAGCTTTCTAAAAATGAAGCTACTATGGAAAAAGCTATTAAAGTTGGCGATAAGTTAATTAAACTTAATTCAAAAAGGGCATTCATTAGAGATGATAATTCAAAAGACATCTTAAAGAATGTTTATACCACTGCAGCAGTCTTTTTAATATCATTGGTAATTATTATAATAACTTACTATGTAGGTTTTTGAGTTCCAGATAAATATATTGAAAAAGGCTTAATTCCAAATCGTTGAGGATTGCTTGCTTTAATGATCACAGGGATGTCATTATTACTTATTTTCATAATTGTTGCAAGATTCAAAATGAGGGTTGAGCGCTTCTTAATATTTGTCCCGATTATAGTGTTCTCTACTTTCTTGGAACTTATAAATATACCAATTTTATCTCTTGGGGATAATATGAGTTTAGGAAATGGAGAAACAAAAGATATTTTCTTATGAATAACTCAACATATTATTTCCAGTCCTGTCAAGATTTGATTTAACGTTTTTGTTATTTACTATTCATATTCAATCATTATTAAGTTGATTAAGAAAAATTCAAAATTAGGATACTAATGAAAAATAAAGATCTTCAATTAACAATTTCAAATATCTTTATAAAAAAGAGTGAGGAGCAAGATAAATGGCCTTACTCTTCTATTTCTATTCCTGAAATTAAAATCTATTCTAATTCAAAAACAGCCTTCTATATTTCCAAAGATAACAAAAATTTAACTTATAAAAAAGTTAGAAACTTTGAACTTAAGGACAAGAATTCATTTTTAACCCTATATAACTACAATAAATTAATTGATGAAGCAGATAGATACGACAATACTAATGATTTCACAAATAGAAAGAAAGATTTAGATTATATTAGTGACTATTTTGACCTTCTTAATATTAGTGATGACGATGATAACAACATTCCTTTAGTCGATATTTGACTTAGTTGTTTATCAGTTGTTAAGAACAAAGATAAACTTTTAAAAGAACAAAAAGTTTATGAGCAATTCGCTCACCCACTAAAAAACCTAACATATGGACACATAAGTGATTTCATTAGCGACTTTAGCGAACTTTCAGATAACTTCAACGGTGACTTATCACACTTTTTCAACGCTGCTAAAGAAGCGTTTGTAAAAAAAGATAAACAAAACAAAGAAGTTCAATTAGGAAACATATTTTTCATTGCAAATGAGTTTAATAAAAACTTATTTAAAATCTTTATTGACTTATTCAAAGTAGTTTCAAAAGAATTTATAGATGTCTTAAACAACGTTGAAAATAATGCATTAAGTGATAAAAAAACTAAAATTCAAGAAAGTGAATACAAACTTGAATTTATTGAAAAGATTAATAGCACAAGTATTGCAAAAGTAGAAAACGATCTCAAAATTAGAGACTTAAAGTTTGAGATTGCATTTTACAAAGAATATAAAGAACAACTCAAAGCTTATTCTCGGAAATACATTTTTGCAACTATTAAACAAATTAAAAAACAAATTAATGTTTTTGAAATTCAATCAAGAATTGCAGTCTTTAAAAGTCCTGAATATTTTGATTGTATAAAAGATATTTTAATTAAAAAACAAGAGCTAAAACTTTGAGAACAGAATTATTGAAATCTTAGATTCTTGAAGAAAGAAGATTTAGAACACCTTAAATCACAAATTGAGTCTGAAGTCAATATTTTCATCAATAAAAACTTTGGTGATATCAGAAATAAATATAAAAATACAACGGTAAGTAGGATTAAGAGTTTTATTTCTAGGGAATTTGATATTAATATCAATAGATTTATTAGTAAATCAAAAAGTAATTTTGAGTTTATTAAAAATCAAATTAGTAGCAATAAAGCAATAATTAAAACTATTCAATCTAAACGTTTTAACTATATATCAAGTTATAAAAATGAAGTTATGGTTCATGATTTTAGTCAAACGATTCAACTCGCAAATGCTGAATTAGAGTGAGAAACAAATACTCAAGAAAGATTGTTTAAGAATCTTATTAAAAATAAAGACAGGAAGCTCCAGGAATTTAATGCAAGTTATAAAAAGATTGAAAAAATGTTAGACAAAACAGTATCTGAACTTTCTGCTGTATTTAAAAATGATAATTCTGAAAACTTAACAAAAGTATTAAATAGTTTTTCTAATATTAAATTTTTAATGAAAAGCACTTGAGTTTCTAGGATGTTATCAGATTTAATTGATTTTTCTAAAACGACTGCAACACCTAAGTTTGAGTTTGTTAAAGATTTAAGTGCAATGTTTAAATTTGTTGAAACATTTGAAAACTCAGCAATCACACACCACAAGTATTTAGATAAATACAAGACTCTAGATACATTGGATAAGATCAAACTTAAAATTACAAAATTTGCATTGGATGAAATCAAGTTTTTATTCATCTCTGATGACATAAAAACAATTGCTCCTGAAGCTAGAAATGAATTCTATAGAGTTCTTTTCAAATTTGCTAATGCAAATAATATGAATATTATTATCATCACAGATGATCTTCAATTTATCAAAAATAGCTGTGATTACGTTTACTTCTTTGATGATACTCAAGTTCTTGAGTGGGGAAAGGTTTCAAAAGTATTTAACAAAACAGTTTCGCCACTTGTTCAAATGCTTATTGAAGGTAAAATTCAATCACTTAACTCTCAAACAAACTCAAGTTATGTTGAGTCATTTGTTAAAAGAAACTCATTCTCAATTGACGATAATTTAGATCATTATGTTTACTGTACTCTTAAAGAATTTCAAACCTGAACTCATGTTATTCAAACAGTTAATATAGAAAGTTCAATTGATTTAGGAGAAACTCAGACTCATACTTCATTAGTTAATCCAGATTTAGTAAGTGTATTTAATGAATCGCAAGCTTTACTTACATCGCATGGAGTAAGTGTTAGAGAGAAAAAAGACAATCCAATTTTTGAAGACTTAACTCTCTATAATGAACTTATTAATAATAAAAATTTAGCTTCAATTTCAACAACTGAAGATGATGAAAATAATGAAGAATTAGCCTTTAGTTATGATGAAGAAACAAAATTGTAAAAACAACTTTGTATTTTGATTTTTAAAGTAAAATATTAAGCAAGGACAGAGGTACTTGCTTTTATTTTTTAATCGCAGGTTGAGAAATACTCTTATTAGCTGAACTGGGTAATGCCAGCGTAGCGAGTCTTTCTTTTTCGATGTCCTTTCATTCAAAAGAAAGGATTTTTTATTTATATGAAAATAAAATCAAAAAGCTTACTATTTGGTGCAAGTTTACTTGCGCTAACAACATTACCAGCTGTTGCTGGTCAGTGTTCTTCTGCAAGAGAAGATGAAAAAGTGACTACTTATACACTTTCTCTAATCAAACCTTATGGTATTGAAAATGCAGACACTTACAAAACTGAGTTAAATAATTTATTTAATTCAGAAATTCAAAAGATTGATAAATCAATCAAACTTAACATTAAGTTAGTTGAAGATGATTCATATAATGTTGCAAAAGATGAATTATTAAAAGGTGAAACTGATTTAGCTTTCATTAATTCAGGAACATTATTAAGCAAAAAAGATGAATTCATTTCAGAAAACTTATCAGTTGCACTTCAAACATTAACAAAACAATTTAAAGGTGACATTAAAGATGCAACTTATTCAAAAGATTCAGGTGCATCTTTAATGACGATTGCAGCTTCTGAAAACATGTACTTCAAACAAAAAGACTGAGGGAATGGTTGAAATCAACCTGAGGGAGAATGAGCTGAAAGTTACTACCCTAGATTTTATTCAGATGAATTAGTACCATACCAAAGAGGGTTAATTGCAATCGTTGCAACTCGTACTATGGCTGATGAAATTATTAAAGCTTGAAAAACTAAAGATTTAGAAAAATTTGTTTCATATGGAATAGGAATTGGTAAAAGCTCATCAGGAAGCAAATACCTATTACCAGAAGCATTATTTGCTAAAAACTTTAATACAGAAACAAACAAACCATTTGTTTCACTTGATCAATTAAGAGTTACATACTCAGATAAAATAAAACAGGCTAAATTAACTGAAGCTTCAACACAAGCTAATGCTAATATTCACATTTTCTTCGATAATGAAGGTTCTTATTCATATACAAAATATAAGGATAGTAAAAAGTTTTCATACAAGGTTAATCCAGAAGTTAGACCTGGTGAAGGGGATCAACAACAAGATATTTACTTCTTGACTGTAACAGACCCATTACCATACAATGTAGGAGTTTACAGTTCAAGAGTTACTGACAAAGCTAAAAAAACTATTAACTCAGTGTTTAAATCATTATCAGAACAAAATAAAGATATTTGAGGACCTAAAAATGGTTTCTACGGATACAAGTCAATTGATAATGAACAAACAGAATATTGAAATAAATTAAGTGAGATTTAAAAGAATGATAAAGTTTAAAGATGTAGTAATTAAATATAAAGATAATGAAAATTTTGATCTAAAAGATCTTAATTTTACTATCCAAAAAGGCCAATTAGTTGGTCTAATTGGAAAATCAGGAGCAGGAAAATCAACAATCCTTAAATCCTTTTATGACCTTGACACTATAGCAAACGGTTCAGTCATCGTAGATGATTTATATATTAAAAATTTAACGAAAAACCAAAAAAGAAAATATAAAAACCAAATCGAATATGTTGATCCTGATGGTTTAAATTTAGTTAATTACTCAACTTTTGATAATCTGAAATTTAATTACAAGCACTACAAAAACTTTATTTATAAGTTCTTTAAATTTATTGATAAGGAAACAAGAGATAAAATTTGAAATCTTGCTGAAAGATTACAAATTTCTAACTTGCTCCTTGCACCAATAAATAAGTTATCTAGTGGTCAAAAACAAAGAGCTCAATTATTAATCAGTTTCATTAATGAACCACAAATTTTACTTGGAGACGAACTCACAAGTAATTTAGATAACCAAAATTCACATAATGTTATGAAACTTTTAAAAGAGTTTTCTAAAGATAGATATACGATTATCGCAATTCATGATTTGAATTTAGCAATCCAATACTGTGATAAGTTAATATCGCTTAAACGTGGAAAAGTGGATAAAGTATTTATTAAAGGTGAATTTGATAAAAAACAAATAGAAAGTTATTTTGATGAACCAAACGAAGTTAACAAAATATCAAAATAAGTCCCTTTTCAAAAAGTGAATATTAATATTAGTTGCACTTATTTTATTAATAGTCTCAATGTATTATTTAGGTTTCTTTTCTCCGGTTTCGAATCCAGGTTGAAAAAGAGCTGCTAAAAATTTTACAGATATGTTTTCATTCAAGTCATATAACAAAAACTTAACTGAAAACTTATGAGAATTAAACTTTAAATACTTTATCCAAACAGTCAAAACAATAACTTGTGGTAGCATTTTAGGTTTTCTAGCAGCTTTATTTACAGGTTTTTTTGCTTCAACGAATATTCATAAACACAAATCAATACCTTTAATTATTAAAATAATTCTCTTATTGCTAAGAGCTTTTCCTGTAATTGTGTTTTTATTGATATTTAAAATTTCCTTTGACCCTTATTTAGCTGCATTTACTATTTATTTCTGATTTACTTGATTATGATTGCACAAGTACATTAATGATTTAATAGAAGCAGCTGATACTAAAAAATATTGAAATGATATTGCAAAAGGATCTTCAAAATTAAAGTCATTTTATACAAATATTGTATTAGTACTCAAAAATAAGTTTTGAGTCAACTTCTTCTTATCTTATGAATCAAACATAAGATGAGTTTCAGTTTTAGGTATTGTTGGAATAAATGGATTAGGGTTCTTTTTTGGTGATTTAAGTAAATACCAAAAAAATATAGGGATAACCTTATTCTTTATATTCTTGTTTATATTAATCAACGAAGGATTATTATTCTTCTTTAATAAAGTTTTATTTGTTAAACCTAACATTACAATTAATTCAAAAGCAGACTTAAATAAATTCAAATATAACTGAAGAAAGTATGTTTTCTGATTTATTTTAGCTATTTACTTTGGGATATTTATTTGAAGTTTAACAGGCTTATTCCATAGTAAGGTAGACGTAAAAACATTCTCACTATTCTTTAAATCGCTATTTCTTTGAGACTTCAGTGATGTTGTGAAAACTGACATTTATAAAGATTATTTATACATTTTTATGTGTGCTTATGTGGCTGTTGGTCTTGCGTTTATTTTCGCAATAGCTTACTCATTTATATTGTCAGAAAACTTATTTAATTCATATCTTGTGTGATTTAACAAAACGATTTTGATAATTATCAAAATCATACCTGCAGTAATTTGATTTTATATGTTTAATCCACTGATGAAAAGTCAAGTTGCAATAACTTCAGCAATCTTAATTTCGTCATTTAGACATATGTGCAAGCAGTTTGCTGAATCAATTAACTCAATTGATAGAAGAAAAATTTCAAATATGCAAGCTCAGGGTAATTCGAAATGATTTATTTACAGAAACTTTATAATTCCACAAATTAAAAATCAAATAATTTCAACTAACTTATTTGAATATGAAAAATCATTTAGAAATGCAATTATTTATGGAGCATTTGCAAATATCAGTATTTATAAAACTATTAATAAATATCAAGAGACTCAAGAGTATTCGAAAATTGTTCCATTAATATTGCCTGCTTATGTGTTTTTAATCATGTTGGAACTTGCGTATTTAATCTTCAAAAATAAAGATAAACTCAAGTTTTATATCAATAATTCAAAGTTATGAAATTCATTCAAAAAGCAGCGAAATTTTATTTCAAAATCGCAAGATTTACTATTCTTTAAAAAAGATTTTTAACAAAATTTTTTGAGGAAATTTTGCAAAATAAATTTTTAAGCCTAGCACATAGGTTTAAAAATACTAAAAAATATCTTATGATTTCACTTAAAATGCTTTAAAATACACCTTTAAAAATTACATTTTTAATGTAAAATTTATATACCTTTTATATAAATTGTACATAGAGGTGTATTTTTTTATTCTTATTGAAGGTTTATCTGCAAGAAAGGAATGACAAATATGGAACAACACAATTACAAATTACGTAAATTTGGTCCAAAAACTTGAAGAAGAGATTACTCAGTCACAAAGACTACTCTTCCACTTTTTGATATTCTTGAAACAAGTAAAGAAAGTTTCGAACTTTTTATGAACAAAAAGATTCAAGAATGTCTTTTAGAAATTTACCCTATTGAAGCTGCTAACAGAGAAGTTAAGCTTGAATACAAAAAGGGTTCTGTTAGATTAGAATTACCTTTCAAAAAAATCACTAGTGAAAGTGAAGAAATCAAAAAAGCTAAAGCGAAGGGAATGAACTTTAGTGCAAAAGTTTTCGTTACTTTAAAAAGTGAAGTTAAAAACTCAGGTGAAATTAAAGAAGATGAAGTTTTACTTGGGGAAATTCCATACATGACAAGTGGTGGAAGTTTTATTATCAACGGTTCTGAAAAAGTTATCGTTAGTCAGTTAATTCGTTCACCAGGAGCATACTTCGGATTAGGTGTGCGTAACAAACAATCTGATGACCTTTTCAACAAATTAGAAATCTTACCTAGAATCGGTTCTTGACTTGAAGTTTCTCACAAAGTTACATCATCAACATTAGATGCAGTTAAGATTAAAATTGACAAAAACAAAAATGTTAACTTAGCTACATTCTTAGGAGCATTTGGTTTTTCACAAAAAACAATTAGAGAGTTATTTGGTGAAAACAATGAATTACTTGATGAAACACTTAAGAAAGACAAACTTATCTTAAACTCAGAATTCACATCTGAAGAATTACTTGATGCATGTCAAGAAGAACTTTTCAGAGGTTTAAGAAAAGGTGACCGTATTTCTGAAGAAGCTAAACGTTCATTATTACCAGGAATGCTTTTTGATAAGAAACGTTACAACTTATCTGTAACAGGTCGTCATATGTTAAATGAAAAACTTTCTTTAGTTGACAGAATTACAAACACATACTTAGCTAAAGATATTTATCTTAAAGGTGCAGATGAACCTGCATTTACAAGAGGAACATTCATCGACATAAGAAAAGCTAAAGAAATTCAAAACTTATTTAACGAAGGAAAAATTTCATACGAAAGAATTCCTGGAATTGATCCAGAAATTGTTTACCACCACGTTATTAAGAACAGCAAGGTGTTATCAAAGAGAACACACATTGTTAAAGTTTGAGTTTACCCAACTAGAAAATGAATGGAAGAAAAACCAGAACAACCTGTTTTAGTAATCGGTAACGATCCAAAATCAGTTGAGCCACACTTATTAATTTCAGATATAGTTGCTGCAATTAACTACTACTTCAACTTAACAGATGGAATTGGTAAAGACGATGATCCAGATTCATTAACAAACAAACGTATCGTTTCAGTTGGTGAATTATTAGAAGGTCAATTATCAGTTGCTTTAACAAAACTTGAAAAAGCAACTCGTGAGCGTATGGGAGCTAAAGAAGCTGACAAGGTTACACCTAAAAACGTTACAAACAACAAACTTGTAACAAACCAAATGAAACAATTCTTTAACTCATCAAAACTTTCACAATTTATGGATCAAATTAACCCATTATCAGAAGTTTCAAACAAACGTCGTGTTACATCACTTGGACCTGGAGGTCTTAACCGTGATACAGCTCAATTCGAAGTTCGTGACGTTCACGCAACTCACTACGGAAGAATTTGTGCTATTGAAACACCTGAAGGGCCAAACATCGGTCTTATCTTAAACTATGCAACATATGCAAAAGTTAATGATTTAGGGTTCTTAAAAACTCCATACTACAAAGTTAACAATGGGGTTGTAGATTACAACGACATTAGATACTTAACAGCTGCTGAAGAAATTGGATACTCATTTGCTCAATCATCAGTTCACGTTGATGACAACAACAATATTACAGATGACTTATTAACAATTAGACGTGATTACAGCTATATCATTGGTAAACCACATGAAATTGATTTCATTGAGGTTTCATCAAAACAAATTGTTTCTATAGCTGCCGCTGCTATTCCGTTCTTAGAAAACGATGATGCCAACCGTGCACTTATGGGATCAAACATGCAACGTCAAGCAGTTCCATTAATCCAAGCAGAAGCTCCATATGTTGGAACAGGTATTGAGGCAGATATTGCTAAATACTCATCATACAACTTAAGAGCTAAAGGAGATGGGGTTGTTGATTTTGTTGATGGATCAAAAATCCACGTAAAACACTTTAAAGAAGTAAAAGATCCTAAAACAGGAGAAATTACAACAAAAGAAAGCTTTGATAAATATACACTTAGAAACTTCGAAAGAAGTAACCAAGGTACATTAATTCAACAAAAACCAATTGTTGAAGTTGGACAAGAAATTAAAGCTGGTGACTTATTAGTTGATGGTTCTTCATTCAAAGATGGAGAAATGGCTCTTGGTAAAAACGTTCTTGTTGGATTTACAACTTGAAACGGATACAACTTTGAGGATGCTGTTATCATCAACGAAAGATTAGTTAAAGATGATGTTTATACATCAATTCACATTGAAGAACAAACAATTCAATTCAGATCATCACGTGCTGGTGACGATATCTTAACAAACGACATTCCAAACGTTTCTAAATACTCATTAAGAAACTTAGATGAAAACGGTATTGTTAAAGTTGGATCAGAAGTTTTAGCTGGTGACGTTTTAGTTGGTAGATTATCACCTAAAGGAGAAGAAAACCCATCTCAAGAAGAAAAACTTTTAATGGCTATTCTTCAACAACGTCCACAAACATCAAAAGATACATCTCTTAAAGTTAAAAACGGTCACAATGGTACTGTAATTCACGTTGAAGTTCTTTCTAGAGAAAAAGGTGATGTTTTAGAAGAAGGAATTGACAAGATTGTTAAGGTTTCTATTGCTCAAAAACGTAAAATCAAAGTCGGGGATAAGATGGCTGGTCGTCACGGAAACAAAGGGGTTATCTCAATCGTGCTTCCTGAAGAAGATATGCCATACTTAGAAGATGGAACACCACTTGACATTATGCTTAACCCTCAAGGGGTTCCTTCACGTATGAACATTGGTCAAGTTCTTGAGCTTCACTTAGGAATGGCTGCTAGAAAATTAAATGTTAAATTCGTTACTCCATCATTCGATGGTATTAAGAAGTCAGACATTGAAGCTTGTTTAGAAGAAGCTGGATTAAACAAGAGTGGAAAACAAATTTTAATCGACCCTATTACAGGTAGAAAATTTGATAAACCTATCTCTGTTGGTGTTATGTATATGCTTAAACTTAACCATATGGTTGATGACAAGATGCACGCTCGTTCAGTTGGTCCATACTCACTTATTACACAACAACCTCTTGGAGGTAAATCTCAAAACGGGGGACAAAGATTCGGGGAAATGGAAACATGAGCTATCGAATCCTATGGAGCAACAAACGTTCTTCAAGAAATCCTTACATATAAATCAGATGACATCGCTGGACGTAATGCGTTATATAGTGCATTAGTATCAGGAAAACAATTACCTACACCAGGTATTCCAGAATCATTTAACGTTCTTTCATATGAACTTAAAGGTCTTGGAATGAAACTTGAAACAACTGAAGTAGAAAGCTACGACAATGATTACGATGATAGTGAACAATATCACTATGTAGATTCACATGAAACAGGGGGAGATTGATATGAATAATTCAAATTTCGATGCTAAATCAGTAGAAGATAAAATCAATAAAATTACTCTCTCACTTGCAACAGATGAAGACATTTTAAAATGATCTCACGGTGAAGTTACAAAACCTGAAACAATTAACTATAAATCATATAAACCAGAAAAAGATGGTTTATTTGATGAACTTATTTTTGGACCTACAACAGACTACAAATGTCCTGTTTGTGGTACAAAATACAAAAAAAGTGATGAAAACTCAGTATGTACTAGAACACCTGCTTGTGAAAAATACAAACCAGTTATTTTACCTAAAATAACACGTAGAAGCAGAATGGGACACATCAAATTACACAACCCTGTTGTCCACTTCTGATTCTTTAAAATCGATCACTCAATTATTGCTAAATTACTTGGACTTAGAGTTGCTGACTCTTCAAAACAAGTAACAAAAGCAGACTTAGAAAAATTAATTTACTACAAATCACACATAGTTTTAGAAGATGGTGGTTTAGAGTCATTAAAGAAAAACACAATCATTGACATTAACGAAGCTGCAAACATTTATGAAGCTGCATTAATGGAAATGTTAAAAATGTATGATAAAGATACAGATGAATACGAAGACATCGCTACAGCTTTAGATGAACTGAGAACATATGCTGAATCTAAAATTGGTAAAGACTTCGGTATTGACTTCTATCAATACAACGAAATTATTCACGAATATTCAGATGCTAAAATTGACACAGGTTCAAAAGCAATTGAATATTTATTAACTCACATTAATTTAGAAGAAGAAGCTAAAAAAGTTCAAGCTGAAATTGATTTAATTAACCAAGAAGCTGATGAGAATGGAAATCTTTCTTCAACAAAAGAACAAGAAAGAGGAAAACTTTACAAACGTTTAACAATCATCAACTCATTTATTAAATCAGGTCAACATCCAAAAAATATGTTGATTTACAACTTACCAGTTATCCCAGCTGACTTACGTCCATTAGTTCAACTTGATGGTGGAAGACACTCAACAAGTGATGTTAACGAACTTTACCGTCGTATCATTATCAGAAACAACCGTTTAGCTAAATGAAACGAAGCTGATGCTCCTATGTTAATTAAACAAAACGAGTATCGTATGATTCAAGAAGCTGTTGATGCTTTAATCGATAACAACAGAAAGAAACCTACACCAGTTACATCAAAAGATGGACACCCTCTTAAATCTATCTCTGATGCTCTTGTTGGTAAGAAAGGTCGTTTCAGACAAAACCTTTTAGGAAAACGTGTTGACTATTCAGGTCGTTCAGTTATCGTTGTAGGACCAACTCTTAAAATGCACGAAGTTGGTATCCCAAGAGATATGGCTGCTAAATTATTCGAACCTTGAATTATCAAAGAATTATTAGAGAATGAAACTTCAATCACATCTGTTAAATCTGCTAAGAAAATGATTGACTCATTAAACCCAATCATTTGACCATATGTTGAAAAAGCTATTGATGGAAGACCAGTTCTTTTAAACCGTGCTCCTACATTGCACCGTTTATCAATTCAAGCATTCCAACCTGTTTTAATTAGAGGAAAAGCTATTAAATTACACCCATTAGTAACTACAGCGTTCAACGCCGACTTCGATGGGGACCAAATGGCTGTTCACGTTCCTATTTCAGATCAAGCTGTTAGAGAAGCTCGCGAATTAATGTTAGCTTCTAAAAACATCCTTGGACCAAAAGATGGAGAACCTATCATTAACCCTTCACAGGATATGATTTTAGGTCTTTACTACTTAACTATTGAAAAAGCAGGACAACCTAATGAAGGTAAAATCTTTGCTAACTATGAAGAAATGATGTTAGCTTATGAAAATGGTATTGTTAACTTACATACAAGAGTTGTGTTGCCAGTTTCTGAATTAGATAAAAATTCAGTTAAATTACATACATCAAATCCTTACATTTTCTCAACAGTAGGTAAATTCATCTTAAACAAAGTATTCCCATCAGACTTTGAATTTATCTTTGGTAAATCAATAGTAAGAAAAGAAACAGTTAATGCAGATGGCTCAATTTCAGTTTCTGAAAAAGAAAGATTAGACACATCAGAAAATGCATTAGACAAATACACAATGCCTTATGGAACAAACTTTGCCGAATATCTTAAAGATATCCCTGTTAACTTAGGATTAAACAAAAAAGACATTGCAAAAATTGTTCTTAACGTGTACAAAAAATATGTTGCCGTTGTAACAATGGAAGACATCGCAGGTGTTATTGATTCTACAGATGTAAACAACTTTGAAAGTCGTTTCAATGACTGTGCTGCATTAATTGACTATGCAGGTGAACGTATTCCTACAATTCACGCAACAAACATTTCAAACTTCATTAAAGAAGAATTCGAAAGAATCAACTTCATCATTGGTACAGATGAAGAAACACACAAACTTAAGAGACAATGAAACATTAATGATTACACATTAGTGTTAGAAAGAGTTTGATTCAGATATACAAACTATGTTGCTTCTATTCTTGACAATATCAAAGAATTAGGGTTCAAATATTCAACAATATCAGGAACAACTATTTCAATGAATGATATTACAACATTAGATACAACAGCTCAAAAGATCAAAGAAGGGGAAGAATACACAGACCAATTAAAACAATTCTTCCTTGAAGGTTACTTAACAGACGATGAGCGTTACAGCTTAACAATTCAAAAATGATCACAAGTTAAAGAATCAATTGAAAAAGATCTTAAAGAAGTTACAAAATCAGATATTGATAACCCATTATTTATGATGTTCACTTCAGGGGCTCGTGGAAACTCATCTAACTTTACACAGTTAGCTGGTATGCGTGGACTTATGAGTAACAACACTAAAGTTCTTAAAGCCGATGCTGAAAACGACCGTGTTGTTCGTTCAACAATTGAAGTTCCTGTTAAATCATCATTCCTTAGTGGACTTAGTGCTTACGAATTCTATTCATCAACTCACGGGGCTCGTAAGGGACTTACAGATACAGCTCTTAACACAGCTAAATCAGGGTACTTAACACGTAGACTTGTTGACGTTGCTCAAAGTATTGTTGTTAAAGAAGTTGATTGTGGTTCAGACTTTGGATTTGTTGTAAAAGACATTAGAGATACAAAGACAAACACAGTTATTGAGTCATTACAAGAAAGAATCGAAGGAAGATTCACAAACAAACCAATAATTGCTGCAAATGGTCAAATTATTGTTGATGCAAACACATTAATTTCAGCTGAAATGGCTGACAAAATTGTTAACTTGTACAACATTGACCAAGTTGAAATTCGTTCAGTATTGTCTTGTCATACAAGAAATGGAGTTTGTGTTCACTGTTATGGAAAAGACCTTGCAACAAACCGTTTAGTTAACATTGGTGAAGCTGTTGGGGTTGTTGCTGCACAAAGTATCGGGGAACCTGGTACACAGCTTACAATGCGTACATTCCACACCGGAGGGGTTGCTGGGGTTGAAGATATTACAGGGGGATTTGGACGTCTTCTTGAACTTATCGATGCCTATGAAAAACCTTGAGGAAAACCTGCTGTTATCTCACCTGTAACTGGAACAGTTGTTTCAATTGCGCCGGCTAGAGATAAAAACGGAAAAGAAAATGACATTATGCTTGTTGAAATTGAAACAACAAGACCAAATGGACAAAAAGAAATCGTTACAACATCAGGTAGAGTTTCTCAAAAATTACGTGTTAAAGTTGGGCAAACACTTAGACCAGGACAAAAAATCTTTGAAGGACCAATTATTATTAATGACCTTCTTGAAGTTGCTGACACACCTGCAGTTCAAAACTACTTATTAAAAGAAATTCAAAGACTTTACCGTTTACAAGGTATTACAATTTCAGATAAGTACATTGAAATCATTATTAGACAAATGCTTTCAAAAATTATGATTACAGACCCAGGAGATTCAAAATTCTTCACAGGAAGCTTAGTGGATACATTCATCTACCAAAAAGAAAATGGAAGATTAATTGCTCAAGGACTTAAACCAGCTTATGGTCAAGTTAAAATCCGTGGAGCAAAACAAACTCCTTTATTAAGCGACTCATTCTTATCAGCTGCATCATACCAAGAAACAGCTAAGATTCTTGTTAACTCATCAATCGCAGAAAGAGTTGATAACTTAGATGGTCTTAAAGAAAACATTATTTTAGGTCACAAAATTCCTGCTGGAACAAACTCAAATTACCAACTTAAAGGTAAATATGACATTCGTGACCCACGTTCATACTTCACAAACAAAGTTATTTTAGATGATACACTTGAAGATGAAAATGGTAATGTATACATTTCAGAAGACTTTAACAAGTACACATCAGACTTATTAAAAGAATCTGAAAAAATGGGTGACTTAGACGAAGTTTTAAGTGACTTAGCACAAGAAAACGAAGAATTACAAAACTCATTTGAAGATTCATATGCATCTGATGATGATTATGAAGAAGACTTCGTAAACGAATAATTTGAAAATCGGAGATTCAGTTCTCTGATTTTTATTTAACTTCTCAAAAACTAAAAGCACAGTCTGCAAGCTGTAAAAGTTTAAACCTGAGTTTCCAAGTAGGAAGCTCATTTTTTATAATTTTTAAACTCTACTTATATACTATGTATATAAGTAAAAAATCAAAAATTTTTATTTTTTACAATGATTACAATGATAATAGTGTATAATTAAAGCATGAGCAATTACATTTTATATAAAAGAAACAACCCTAAAGGCATCTATTTAGCAATTGGGATTTCAAAAGGTTATGGTAAAGGAATTGGTGATTTAGTTGGTCTAGGCTATTGAGACGAAATCAAAGATAAATATTCTTTGCAAAACATTGATGATTTAAAGGCAATCGCAAAATTAGTTCCATTCACAAACAACAAAGTTGAAGCAAAGAGCAAATTTTTGAATTGTTAGAGCCAACATCTGTTGAAACCAATGTTAAAAATGTTGGAATTGATTTAATTTACAAAATTATCAAAGAACTAGATTTATTCAGTTCATTGCCAAAAAGCAAACACAAATCATTAGAAGAAGTTCTTGAATTTGTCATTGGAACCAGAATTATTTTTCCAAGAAGCTACATTTGTCAATATAAAAACAAAAACGATTTTTTACACAATGTTGAAATTAAAAAATCATCAATTTATAACTATTTTGATACTTTTTTAACAAACAAAGAAACTATTTTATTCAATCTTTACAATAAATTACAAGAATTAACTAATAGAAACAGTAAACAATTACACTTTGACAATACAACTGTTTATTTTGAAAGTTTTTCAAGAAAAGGCGTAAGACAAAAAGGTTTTTCAAAAGACGGCAAGCATGATGAAGACCAAATTGTAATAGCAATGGCGACAGACAATAATGGAATACCTTTTCATTACAAAATTTTTGAAGGAAATACTGCCGATTCACAAACTTTAATTAAGTTTTTAATTGAAATGGAAAGAATTTACAAGATTAAAGACATAACAATCATTGCCGACAGAGGAATTAGTCAAAATGCTAACTTAAGATTTTTAGAACAGAAAGGCTATAAATACATCGTCCAAAAACGTATCAATAACCTTAGCGAAGCAGATAAAAGATTCATCATCGAAGATAAAGATTATATGTTGGAACATGAAATGTTTTCAAAAAGCAGATTTGTGGAATCTGTTTGAGCAAACAATAGAAAAAGGAAAAGATTTAATCAAACTCTTAGAAAACAAATAGTTTACTTTAGCCCAGCAAAAGAAAAGCTTGACAGAATAAAAAGAGCTTTTTCGATAGCAAAATATGAGAAAAAATCAATTAATAATGTAATTTGCTTAAGTGATCTTGTTCCAGAATACAAGAAAAAATATATGGATGTTGAAGGCAAAACAATTGCCAAATTAAATTACTCTAAAATTAAAAAAATAGCTGATCAAGATGGTTTCTATATGATTGAAACCAACATACCTAATTTAACAGCACAAAGAGCTAATGAAATTTATAGACAACAATGAAAAATTGAAGAAGATTTTAGAACATTGAAATCTTCGCTTGAAGTTAGACCAATGTTTGTTCATAAAGATTCTCACATTCAAGCGCATGTTTTCTTATGTTTCTTAGCGTTGATTGTTTTAAAATACTCAATTTACAAACTCAAAAAGTTCTATGAAGATAATGGTGAAATTCAAAAGGTAACTATGAATATGTTTGTGGATGCCTTAAAACTTATAACAATAACAACTAAAACTGTGAATGGTAAAGTTGTTGGTGAAATTATTAATAATTTAGATCCAAACCATTATGAATTAAACAAAATATATAAAGATTTTTCATTTGTTATAGAAAATCTATCATTGTAATTAAAAATAACAAAAAACGAAAACGCCTTATTTGTAGGTGTTTTCGTTTTTTATCCCTTTTTAACTTGGAAACTCAGGTTTTAAGTGACTTAGCACAAGAAAACGAAGAATTACAAAACTCATTTGAAGATTCATATGCATCTGATGATGATTATGAAGAAGACTTCGTAAACGAATAATTTGAAAATCGGAGATTCAGTTCTCTGATTTTTTATTTAACTTCTCAAAAACTAAAAGCACAGTCTGCAAGCTGTAAAAGTTTAAATATACAAACATTTTTTTGTAATATAATTAGAACATGAATTTAATAAAGATATTTGAGATGCAAAAAGAATTGGATAATAAAATCAGAGAAAAAAGTTTAAGTCTTAATCCAACATTTAACAAAGAAGACTTTATAGTTCAAAAAACTCTAGCGCTTTTAATTGAAGCTGCTGAATATGTAAATGAAGTTCAAAGTTTTAAATATTGAAAATCACAAAAGAATGTAAATAAATTAGCTGTAACTGAAGAATTTGCTGATTTAATCCATTTCTTAGTTAATTTTGCTTATAAATTTGATGTTCTACCTGAAATAGAACCAAAAATAATTAACCAGGATATAAACATTCAATTCCAACATTTATTTATTTCATTAGCAAACATAATGAAAAAAGTTAATAAATCAAATATCGAACACGCGTTTCAAGTTGCATTGGGTTCATTTGTAATGTTAGGGTTTACATATGAAGATTTATATGATGCATATGTTCTTAAAAATCAAAAGAACTACGACCGTATTAAAAATAATTATTAAAAAATAACCAGCTACAGAAGTTGGTTATTTATTTTTTATAAAAATTAAATTATCAAATTGCTTATTGTGCTTAGCAATTCATTTATTGTAAATTTTGAATTTGTGTTTGTATTTATTGAGAAGTTTTAGTGCAAAACCAACCCCAATAAATACTACGTAAATGATAATTGATACTGTATTTTTGAATTCTCATTGGCCACTTAAAATTCAAGGGAAGAATGTGATTAATAAGATAAATGACATTATACAAATATCAATAATGTAAATAGTTTTTTCTCAAACAGGTATTTTTGAAATTCTTTTCTTTGCAGCTAATCTGAATGCTATAAAGAATGTGATTAAGTCTTCAATTAATAATGCAATTGAACTGGTTATAATTGTTGCTTTAAAGAACTCATCACTATATTCTTTATCTAAGAATATAGTAGGAACAAGTCATAATGTAATCATTGAAATCATTATTATAACTGTAGAGAAAACGATTGCATTTTTAAATTCGCCCTTTTTATTTTTATGATGCAATGAATTGAATAAGTAACCATCTTGAGAAAGAGGAACAAGTTTTCTAGCAGTCGCAACCGTTTGAAAAATTCTAAATCCTAAATCATTACATAATAATCCAATAATGAAGATAGAGACTCCAAATGCACCTAATCCATAGGTGTAGATTTTTGAAATTTCGTTCGAACTATCTCCATTAGTTACTTTTAATGAGTTTGGTAAGAATAAATAGAGTGAAAAGAATATTAGATAAAATCCAAATATGAAAGCTAATGATGTTAATAATATTTTTCTAAAACTCTTGAACTTAACATCTTTAGCCATAGCAGCAACATCTTCAGTTCCTGCAAAAGCATACATAAATAAAAGAACATCAGCGATAATTAATTGAGGTGTAACTTTTTTGTATGTAGCTGAGTCAGGTAATGTAGCTTCCTTTGAAACAGCGACTAACATTACAAAGATGGCTAAGATAAGTATTATTCATTTAAATAATGAGGCAATGAAAATAATTTTCTTATTTGTTTTTAATCCAATTGTTGAAATAGCAATTATGGAAATGAATAGTAAGATTGAAATCCCTCTAACTATTCACATAACTAAGTTGTGTTGAGGAAATTCTTCTGGTTTAGGTAGTATTATTTCAACAACATCAGCTAGGAATAAAGGTGCAATTGCTGATAAAAGTGGTGTTTGAATAAATTGGTTTCATCCGATGAAGAAAACAAGATTTCTAAGACCGCGTTTTTTTGATTTTGTTAATTTACCATCAACAACATCATCATCTAAATGTCTTGCGTAAGCATACGAACCACCGTAGTGATCATTATATTGATTTGATAATCTAGAGAATACCAACATTATTCCAAAGCATATAAATGCTGAGAGTATCATTACAAGATACCCTCAGTAAGATATGTTCATAATTGTTGATATTGTAGTTATAAAACCTATACCAACGACAAAATTAATTGTAAAAAATGTAAAACTTTTCTGTGTGAACTGCTTTTGCATTTTTTATTATTTTGCTTTTATTTCGTTAGAAGGTTTTTGACTTTTGAAAATTACATTGTAAATTTCATCATATGTTTTAACAGGTACATATGTTAAGTTTTCTTTAATTTCAAAAGGAATGTCTTTTAAGTTTTTGATATTGTTTTCAGGTATGAAAATCATTTCAAGTCCTTTTTGGCTAGCTGCAAATGATTTTTCTTTTAATCCACCAATTTCAAGCACTTTTCCTCTTAATGTAATTTCACCAGTCATTCCAATTGTGTTAGGAACTGGTCTTTTTGAAAGAGCAGAAATAATTGCAGTTGTAAATGTTACACCAGCACTAGGTCCATCCTTAGGAACTGCTCCTTCAGGTACGTGAATATGAATTGTATTGTTTTCAAAATCAAACTCATCAACGCCAAATTTTTCAGCGTTTGCTCTAACAAAAGTTAAAGCAATTTGAGCTGATTCTTGCATAACTTCTTTAAGTGAACCAGTTAACTTAATTTCTGATTTGCCTGGGTATGTAGTTACCTCAATTGGCAATGTTGAACCACCAAATGATGTGTAAGCTAATCCTGTTACTAAACCTGGAACAACATCTTCTTCTTTTTCTTCTTGTTTGAATTTAATTACACCAAGTAATTCTTCGATTTTATCAAGTGTAATTACATATTCTTTTAATGATGGATCGTCAAAAGTCTTAACAACTATTTTTCTAGCAATCTTATCTAATGTACGTTTAAGACCTCTGACTCCAGCTTCAAGTGTGTAATGTTGAATGATGTATTTAAGAACATCATCTGAAATTTGGAAGTATTTTTCAGCCAAAGTAGCTTGCTCAAGCACTTTTGGTATTAAGTGCTCTCTAGCAATGCTTAATTTTTCACTCAATGTGTATGAAGATAATTCAATAACTTCGACCCTGTCAATTAATGCAGGTGGTATGTTTTCGTAGTAGTTAGCTGTAGCAATGAAAATACATTTTGATAAATCGTATTCGTGTTCTAAGTAGTGATCTTGGAATCTTGTGTTTTGCTCTGGGTCTAAAACTTCAAGCATTGCACTTGCTGGATCACCTTTCATATCAGATGCCATTTTATCAATCTCATCAAGAAGGACAACAGGGTTTGAAACTCCTGCGTACATCATTCCTTTGATGATTTTTCCAGGCATAGCTCCTACGTAAGTTCTTCTGTGCCCTCTAATTTCACTTTCGTCGTGAACTCCTCCAAGTGAAACTTTAACGAATTTTCTATTTAAAGCACTTGCGATAGCTTTTGAAAGTGACGTTTTCCCTGTTCCAGGAGGACCAACAAGAGTTAAGATAGGAACATTGTTAAATGTATTTGTTTCTTCATTGTTTTTAAATAATGAAAGGTCAATTTCAAATTTATCGTCAATCTTGATTTTATTTTCATCAAGTTTTTTGACTTGGTTGTTTTTAATAATAACAGCTAAGTATTCAATAATTCTTTGCTTAATTTCATTTAAACCATAGTGGTGTTTATCTAAAACTTCTCTAACTCTGTTTATGTCCAATAATTCGTGTTGAACTTTTCTTCAAGGAAGTTTCTTAAGAGTATTAATGTATGTTTTGATAATTGAAGCTTCAGGAGAAACAGGAACCATTTCTTCTGATTTTTTAGTTTCAGCATCAATAAGTTTAATAACACTTTCAGGGAAGATGTCTTTGAATTTTGAATTGATGATTTGTGCATACTCATCATCAGATGCAGATGGGTTAAGTTCTTTAATTTGTTCTTGAAGAGCTTTTAATTTCTCTCTAAGTAAGAATTCTGTTTGTTGCTTACTTAATTTTTGTGTCATCTTACCTTTTAATTCTGTTTCTGCTTGAAGAATTTCATTAATTTTTGCAGTAGCTTGAATTAAGTAAGTTTGGTATCAAAATCTGTTGTATGGTTCTTTGAAAATTTCAAGTCTTTCTGGAACAACTACAGGCGAAATGTGGTTTAAGAAAGTAGCGATTAATGCACTTGCATAATCTTCAGAGAATCTATCAGTTCTACCTTCAAAGTATCTGTTTGTTAAATCAACAATACTTGTGAATGTAAAGTGTCTTCCTGACAAAGGTTCAGTTTTGAATAAGCCAATAAAATCGGAATCGGCAAATTGTTGTGGTTTATCTTCTTCAAGGTCAATTCCGACACCTGCAAAAATTGAGAAAGTTTGCAAGTAGTCATAAACTTCCCTTAATTCTTTTTTAGATAATGTAGCAGGTAAGTCAACAAATGCTCCACCTTCTCCAGTTTCTGAACCTATGAAACCTTTATATTCAACGTGTGATTGAACTCCTTCAGGAAGAGTTTCAAGCATTTTAAATCCAGTAGGTAAATAGAATTGTGAAATAACTTTATAAACTACGATAAATGAATCTGTTGTAGCTTTGTAAATTACTTCAAGTGGTTTTACATAGTTACCATAAACAATTTCATCTGTTGATTCAGGTTTAGCATATAAAACAACTGCTCTTCCTGATTCTTTAAGTAATTCTTCACGGTTCTTTTTAAGATCTTCAACAAGAACTTTTTCTGTAACCTCAGTTTCCATAAAACCACCAGGAATTGAATAAAAATCTGGTGTTTCAAAGAATGTTATATAGCCTGATTTATCAGCTTTCGCTTTTTTAATATATTCATTAAAAGTCATCATTCTCCTTCTATTTGTCTTTTACAACAATGTTAACGATTTTTCCAGGTACAAAGATTTCTTTTACGATTTCTTTACCTTCTAATCATTTTGTTACTTGTTCTTTTGCTTTTTCTAAAACTTCTTCTTTTTGTGCTGTTTTTGAAACTGTTAATTCAGCTCTAACTTTTCCATTAACTGTAATTCCATAAGTTACTTCATCCATTTCTAATGCAGAATTATCTATAGCAAAGTCATATAGGTTTTTTGAGTCAAAGTATTTGCTTGATAATTCTCAAACAACGTGTGGAATGAATGGTTCAAGAATGTTTAATAAAACGTAGAACATTTCTGTGATTAATTCAGGTTTTGTGATTGAATCATATTCATTCATAATTTCCATAGTTCAAGAAACTAAAGTGTTAAATGAGAATGAATTACCATCACTTTCAAATGTGTTCTTTTGTTTTTGCATTCCTTGGTAAAGTTTGAGTCTTGCAATTTTTTCTTGAGCACTTAAGGTTGACTTGTCAATGTTTTTAAAGTCTGAATTTACATCAATTTCAGAACTTCTATCGTAAAGTCTATTGATGAATTTAAAACATCCAATAACACCTGAATCACTTCATTCAAGTTCTTTTTGAGGAGGAGCTGCAAATAAGATAAATAATCTAGTTGTATCAGCACCATAGGTGTTAATCATTTCTCCAGGTTCAACTGTATTACCTTTTGATTTAGACATCTTAGCACCATCTTTAAGCACCATACCTTGAGTTAATAAATTAGCAAATGGTTCTCTAAAGTTTACTAAATCTAAGTCAGATAATGACTTGGTGAAGAATCTTGCATAAAGTAAGTGTAAGATAGCGTGTTCGATTCCACCGATGTATAAGTCAACTGAATTTCAGTAATCTAAGTTTTCTTTCTTGAAAATAACTTCGTCACGTAAGTTTGATGGTGTAGTATATCTTAAGAAATATCAACTTGATTCAAAGAATGTGTCCAATGTATCAGTTTCTCTTGTTGCTTTTGAACCACAAAGATGACAAGTTGTATTCATTCATTCTTCATTAGTTAAAAGTGGATTACCTTGACCTGTGAACTTAACTTCTTCAGGCAATAAAACAGGTAATTGTTCAAGTGAAACAGGAACTGTTCCACATTTTTCACAGTGCACAAGAGGAATTGGTGTTCCTCAATATCTTTGTCTTGAGATACCTCAGTCACGTAAGTTGTATTTAACTTCTTTAGTTAATTTAGTTTCTTCAACTTGAACTAAATTATTATCTAAAAAGTCTAAATCGTTAACTTCCATAAAAATGGTGTGTGTTTGATTATTTGATGAAACGATCGTTGCATCTTTGTTTGGATTATTTGATGCAAAATCAGTAATGATAACTTGAACTAAGCTACCATCAAAAGGATTTTTAACAGTGTAAGGTGTTTTGATAAAAATTTTCTTTGAAAATTCTTTTTTAACAAAGTTTAAATTGATTTCTTCAAGCAAGTCTAAAGCTTCTTGATTAAAGTAGTTTGCTTCTTTTAAGGTATCAACTAATTTATGTTTATTTGAGATAGCAACATAATCAATTTTTGAAATGTAATCTAAATTTGATTCATAGACATTAAGTGTGTTTTGACTGTTATCTGCAAATTCAAATGTTAATTTGTAATCTTCTGTTCTACCAATTCAATTTTTTTGCATCGTAAGAACTTGCTGAGGTCAATGTCCTTCAAGAGATTTAAGGTCTTCAAGTAATTCATCAGCATACTCGGTAATTTTTAAGTAGTAAGTATCCATTTCTTTTTGAATAACTTGATTTCCACATCTTCAACATTTGTTATCTTCAACTTGTTCATTAGCTAAAACTGTTTGGTCAAATTCACATCAGTTTAATGAGCTTTTCTTTTTGTAAATTAAACCTTTTTCTCAAAGTTTGATGAAAATGTATTGTTCTCATTTTGTGTATGAAGCATCACAAGTGATTGTTTCATAATCTCAAGCAAATGAAATTCCTAATCTTTTAATTTCATCATCCATTGATGCAATGTTTTGATATGTTCAGCTTTTTGGATGTGTTCCGTTTTTGATTGCAGCATTTTCAGCAGGTAAACCAAAAGCATCTCAACCAAATGGGTGAAGGACATTGAAACCTTTTCTTCTAAAATATCTAGCTACAGCATCACCGATTGAGTAATTACGAACGTGTCCCATATGTAATTTTCCACTTGGGTAAGGGAACATACTTAAGACATATTTTTTAGGTAAACTAAAATCATCTTTTGGTTCAAAAGCATTAGTTTCTGCTCAGATTTTTCTTCACTTTGAATCAATTTCTTTAAAGTTAAATTTTGACATAAACACCTTTCTATTAATCACGTTTATTCACTGTGAAATTATTTAGGATGTTATCTAAAAACTTAGTTTTAGATAAGGTAAAAATAAATATATAAATTATAAAATAATTTATTGCAATATTGCTCAAATTAAATGATAAATATAAAGCGATAGAACCTGCAAAGTAATTTGGAATACCAAAGAAGAAAACTTTGAATTTTTTATCATAGTTAGCAAGCAGTTCATTAAGCGAAACAGCATCTAGTTGCTTGAATAATTTGAAATAAATTAAGTTAAATAAAAATGTATTGAAAAATGTTATTATTGCAATTGTTGCTAATGAACTTATGCCTAAGATTACAAGGATTGAAAGTTCTTTTTTAAGCTTAGATTTTCATAATAATTTTCCGAATAAATAAGAACTGAAAACAAAGACACCTTGCATTAATAAAAGAATAAAGTTTCCTAGAAATGCAATGTCTAATGTAGTTGCTTTAATTGTTATAAAAGGACTTATCAAAAAGTTTGAAATAAGCATTATTAACGAATATTGAATATCGATAATAAAAGCAGTTAAAAAAGTTGAAATTAAAAGGAAATTGAAAGATAAAAATGAATTAAATGGAATAAAACTTCCGATAATGCTAAAAACAATAGAAATAGCTAACATCAAGCCTGTGAAAGCTATTTTGAAAATAACATTCACATTTTTGTTATTTCAAACTAAAAATTGTTTTTTTTGCATTATTTTCCTCCTTTTTTACACTTTTTTCTTTTGCTCGATATAAAAATATATTCATTAAATAATATCATTATTTCATCTTATTAGTAAAAAAATGCAAAAAAGAACAAATTATGAACTAGAGACTGAATTCGTTCATTTTTGATATGACCATAAAAAACAAGTATGTTGAATTTTAAACAATTAAAAAGTAATATATTCAGTTTATTTTTTAGATTGTTATGGTAAAATTAAGTATATTTTTACAATTAATATTTTGTTAAAAATATTCAATTTAGTTAATAAAGAGGCAATATGGGTAAGATTACATTTTACAAAGATAACAAACCATATTATGACAAAGAAAATGGATTAGCTTATGTTAAAGTTATTAAAGACTTTTTAGTAACAAAAGCAAAAGAAGCTAATTGCTATGGTTTTATTGTAGGCATGAGTGGAGGGATTGATTCTTCACTTGTGTATGCAATAGCAAAACAACTTCCTTTAAAAGTTAAGGGAGTTGTGATGTCAGTCAATGGAATGTTACAAAGTGATTTAGAACATATTAAAAAACTTGAAGAAAAGTTTGATGATAAATTTGAGTACATTGATTTAACTGATGCTTTTAACGCTTTAAGCAAGCAAGTTAATGTTAAAAATCAATTAGCAGTTGCTAACATTAAACCACGTTTAAGAATGACAACTTTATATGCTCTAGCTCAAGAAAATAATTTACTTGTGTTAGGAACAGATAATAAAGATGAAACATTCATTGGTTACTTCACAAAGTATGGTGATGGAGGAGTTGATTTACTTCCGATTTGTCATCTTACAAAAGGTGAAGTTAGATTTTTGGCTTCACTTCAAAATGTACCAAGTGAAATTATTGACAAAGCTCCATCAGCAGGATTATGAGAAAATCAAACTGATGAAGATGAATTAGGTTTCTCATATGCTCAACTTGATTTTTATTTAGATCACTTAAATGACTATGAACAAATCAAATCAGTATTACCAGAAGAAGTTATTAAGAAAATTGAATATAAACATAAAATCTCACAACACAAAAGAGATTCAATTTATAAACCAAATGATATAGATTAGGAGAGATAAATTATGGCAGGACATTCACACGCAGCGAATATAGCACATAGAAAAGGTGCACAAGATGCAGCAAGAGGAAAAATTTTTCAAAAATTATCTAAAGAAATCTTTGTTGCAGCAAGGTTAGGAGCAGATCCTGATACTAACCCAGCTTTAAAATTAGCAATTGCTAAAGCTAAATCAAAAAATATGCCAAAAGACAACATTGAAAGAGCAATTGCTAAAGCAGCTGGAGATAAAAATGCAAACGCATTTATCGAAACTGTTTTTAACGCTACTGTAGGTGGAGGAGCAACATTTATTGTTGTTACATTATCAGACAACCTTAACAGAGTTAAATCAAATATTCAGTCATACTTTAACAAACAAAATGCTACATTAGGTAAAACAGGTCAAATTCCATATCCATTTAGAAAATTAGGAATCATTGAAATTGCTAAAGAATTAGTTAATGAAGATGATTTAATGGAAGTTGCACTTGAAAATGGTTCAGAAGATGTTGAAACATATGATGAATCATTTGTATTAACTACATTACCTGAAAACTTCACAGATTTAAAAAATGCAATTGAAGATAAATTCGGTCAAATTGACTTTATCCAATGTGAAGTAACATATGTGCCAGATATGTATGTAGAATATGATCAAGAAAAGAAAGACAAATTATTAGAATTTGCAGACAAATTAAAAGAGGATGATGACGTTCAAGATGTTTACCATAACATCGAAACTGAAGAATAATGCAAATAATTAGAGATTTTTTCGAAACCCTCAAATTAAGCACAGGTAATGAAGGGTTATCTTACTTCATTCTAATACTTGTCACATTACTTTGCTTATTAGCTATACCAACTATTCTTTCATTCATTTTTCCACTTATTAAATTAAGTAAGAATGGTTGAAAAAATCTGTCATTTTATTTATACTCTTTTTCAACAGGTTTTTTCTTAGTATTAGCTACATTTGGTTTTTTAAGAGAATCGCTTGAATTAGCGAATCAAGGCGCATGAACAGACAATGTAAACGTCTATGGGTATAGCATTTTAGTCGTAGTTGTCGGTCTTGCTGTAGGTATCTTATTTTCTTTCACGCTTAAGTATGCAATTACTTATCAAATTAATAAAAAACTTAAAAAATCAAATAATAAAAAGTTAAATGCATTTGTTCACGACCACGATCACGGTGATGGACACGAACACGATGATTTTGATTTCTCACACCCACATTCAGAACATTTTTACGAAGTTAAGAAATATAATAAAAATCAAAATATATTTTTAAGACAAAGTAAAAATTATGATAACTCAAGACACGTTCATTATCATCCTGATTACATCTTTTCAAATGATGAGTCAATTGTTAAAGCTGAACAAGAAGCGATTAATTCAGCGTCAAATAAATTAAAAGTTATTGCTTTATTACTACTTTTAACTCACAGAATTCCGGAAGGATTATTATTAGGATACAACTTAAATTTAGCAGCAAACGGTCACGAAAACTCACTTACTATGGCTTATTTTGCTTCTTTAGTTTTACACTTAATCCCTGAAGAAACAATCTTCTATTTCAGACTTAGAGAAGCAGGATACTCAAGAATTCAATCATTGTTATTATCATTTTTAGGGCTTTCATTATTTTTACCATTTATGTTAATTGGTTGCTATGCAGGTGCAGCAATTGAGAAAAACTGAATACTAAAAGGAATGATGATGTCAGCAATCGCAGGAATTTTCATTTTCACTACTTTAATTGAGTTTATTCCTGAGTTTTATCATTCACATATGTCAAAGAAAAAATGATATTTCATCCTTGCATTCTTATTTATTGGTGTAATCTTTGCTGCATTAATTCTTTCATTCCATACACACAATCACTCACATTAATTGTGAGTTTTTGTTTTATTTATCATATTCCTGTAGATATTTTCGGTGTAATAAAACATATTGATAACAATTTCTGCAAAACTTATATAATTTAAATATCAAATATTTAAATTTTTACAACACAAACAAAAAGGATTTGAATGAAAACAAAATACAAAATAAGCTTACTTTCGTGTTTATGCGTAGTTTTTGTAATTCTGTTTATTTTGCTAACTGCAATTTTAGTAAAAAATAACGAAGCAACTGCATTAACTTGAGAAATTGGTTTAGTTATTGTCGCAATGATTTTAGTTTTTGCATCACTAGCAATTACACTAGTTTGAATTACAAAGATTTTTGCAAGGTCAAGAAACATTGTTAAAAACTCTTTTGATTCATTTACTGAAGATATTATGTCAAGTAATAACATCGGATTTGTTATTTACAATGCTGAACATAAAATTATTTGAGCAAGCAACTTTATCAAAAACAAGTTTCACAAAGATTTTATTGATATTCACATTAAGACATTCTTTACAACAATTTCAGATAACAAAGAATTTTTAGAGCTTGATATGAATCAAACTAAAATTGAGTTTGAAAATAATAAAAACATTTATGAAGCTCAATTCTGACCATTATCAAACATCATAATTATTCGTGATATTACAACTGAAACTTTATTTAAAAATGAAGTTCATGACCAAAAAACTGTTATTGGTGAAATTGAAATTGATAACTACCAAATGTATCAATCAATCTTATCTGAAGAGCAACTTTACTTAGTTAATAAAACAATTATTGATACATTCAATGAATATTCAAAAGAATACAACTTAATTTATAGACAATATACAAATGGTAAGTTCATTGTTATTACAGACCAGGTTTCACTTTACAATATGTCTAAAGATAAGTTTTCTTTATTTACAAATATTAAAAAGAATGTTCCAGACACATCAATTGGTAAACTTTCGCTTAGTGTTGGGTTTGCTAGAGGTTGAAGCTCGCTTAAAGAAAAATTAGAGCAAGCTAAAAAAGCTTTAGTTCAAGCTCAAAACCGTGGAGGAGACCAGGTTGCGATTTTCAGTGATACCGAAACTGCAATTTATTATGGTTCAAATATCGAAATTGTGTCTAACAATAATATGACTAAAATTAAGAAAATTTCAGATGAGTTTCTTAAAAAACTTGATAGCGACCAAATTACAAAAGTTATTGTTTATGGACATAAATCAGCAGATATGGATTCATTAGGTTCATCATATGGAATTGCATATTTAGCTCATCAAAGAGGTAAGAAAGCTTACATATGTGCTGAATCATTCGATATGACTACAACATATTTTAGAAATGAACTTAGTTACAAAAACAATGTTTATGAAGATACAGATTTAAACTTAGAAAAAATTATCATAAGCGCAAATAAAGCGTCAAAATTAACAGATTTAAACACATTAGTTGTGTTTGTAGATAATTCAGATCCAGGTCGTACAGATAATAAGGATGCTATTTTAAATGCAGACAGGGAAAATATTTTCGTATTTGACCACCACAGAGTTGGAAAGCAAATTGATTATTGTCCTGTTACAAATATTTATGTTGAAACAACAGCTTCTTCAGCTTCAGAAATTGTTACTGAAATTTTTATGCTTACAGATAGGGAATGAAAATTCTCGCCATTATGTGCTCAATTACTTTTGGGTGGTATTTTAGTTGATACAGTGCAATTTACTAAATCAGTCTCAGCTAGAACATTCCAAGCAAGTGCTTGGTTGCAATCAAAAGGTGCAAATGTAGTTGAAGGAAGCGAAATTCTTAAAATTGATGAAACAACAAAAGAACAAATTAATACTATTTTAGAAAATGCACAAGAAGTTAAAAAAGGTTACTACTTAGCATATTCTCCAATCGAAGTTGAAGCTGACGTTATTTCAATGGCTGCTAATGAACTTCTTAAAACAAAAGGTAGAGTTGCTTCCTTCGTTATTGCAAGACTTAAGGGAACAAACTTATACAAACTTAGTGCTAGAGGTATAAATACAAATGTTCAGATTATTACTGAGCAAGTTGGTGGAGGTGGACACTTTGGAACAGCTGCCGCTATTTCAAATGAGGAATTAGAAACATTTGTTAACAATGTGCACCACGCAATAACAACAACAGAAAGAGAGTTAAAAGATGAAAGTTATACTAATTAAAGATTGTAAAGATGGAAAAGCTAACACAGTTATCGAAGTATCAAATGGTTATGGTTCAAACTACTTAGTTAAAAATGGTTTTGGAGTTCCATACAATGAACAAACTGTAAGACAATTACAAAGAAGATTAGATGATTTATCAGCTGATGAACATGAAAAAAGAACAGGTGCTTTAAGACTTAAAGAAAAATTAGAAGAGTTAAGATTAGAATTTACTTTAGAAGCTAATATTGATGGGAATTCTAATTTAAATGTACACGGTTCAGTATCTACAAAAGATGTTGATAAAAAATTAACTTCATTAGGGTACAAGTTACCAAAACATTCAATCCAAAAAGTGCATTTAGTTTCAGAAGGATTGCACGATGTTGAAATTGTTTTATACAAAGATATAAAAGCAACTTTAAGAGTGGAAATTAAAATTAAAAATGTTAAGAAATAATAGAAACAATCAAAACTCTTTATACAAGTGAGTTGAAACAATAATTCGTCCTTTAGCAAATACTTTGTACAAAGATGAAAAAATCGAAAGACAAGTTTTAAGTACGATAATTAATGATACTGAAAAACAATCTCTTGGTTTAGACTACCTTGTCCCTGAAGCATTTTTCAACCTTGAATACTCTACATTATTTAGATTTTTAAAAACTAGAAAAGCAAGTGAGACTAATCAAAATTACATTTTTGATTACAACACACTTTTAAACGAAATACCTAAATTCAAAGCTCAAAACCCAAGTCTTGAATGAGCTCCTTTATCAATTGAAACATTAAACAAAGTTGTTTCAACACTGTCTTCAGATGAAAACTTTTTACCAAATGTTGAAAAGTTAATTGAACTTCACAAAAGAAGACAAGCAGAAGCTTTCTTTAGTAATTATTTAGCTGTATTAGGGCAAAATCCTAAAATCACTTGAGAAGACATTGTTACTGATGTTGAAAACTTCATTATTAGCAGTAATAATTTATCAATCAAAAATAGTGAATTTATTTCACTTGAAAGCGCTCTTGAGAAATACTTTAGTCGCCTTAAGAATGATGAAAATGAAGAAAAAGCTCTTCTTACAGAATTCAATGCAATTGATAAATATGTTAAAGGATTTAAACCTGGTCAGCTGATTATTTTAGCTGCTCGTCCAGGGGTTGGGAAAACCGCGCTTGCATTAAACATTGCAAGAAACATTATTGAAAAAGGAATGAAAGATGGTAAACCAAAAAATGTAGCTTTTATTTCTCTTGAGATGCCTACATCAGAACTAACAACTAGATATTTAGCAACTTCTACGCTAATAGATATGTACAAATTGCAAAATATCAAACTCTTAAAAAACAATTATGAAGATTTAATGAAAATTCATCACGTTGTTTCAAGTATGCAAAGAACACCTGATGAAAATCAAATTTGATTTGATGATGATCCTAAATCAAAAATTAATGAAATCATTTTCAAAATCAAACATTTAATTAAAAACACAAACAAAGTGGACTTAATTGTAATTGACTATTTACAATTGATTTCAGGAGGAAATCAAGCAACAGGAAATAGACAAAACGAAGTTGCAATGATTTCACGTTCACTAAAAACCCTTGCTCTAGAGCTTAAAATTCCAATTATTGCTCTATCACAGTTATCCAGAAGTGTTGAAAATCGCGAAGACAAGCGTCCACAATTAAGCGACCTTAGAGAATCCGGATCAATTGAGCAAGATGCTGACATTGTTATTTTCTTAAGTAGAAAGAAACTTAAAAAATCAGCACACAGTGATGATGACGAAGTTAAAAAATTCGAATCAATCCCTGTGACTCTATCAGTTGCTAAAAACCGTAATGGTGAACCTGGCCAAGCAACTTTAATTTACACAGGTAAGTATGTACAATTTTTAGACGATATGACGATTGAAAGAGGTGGATTTTAATGGACTCCAGTTATTATAGGAACCACAAAAATAATTCTTTAGAGGTGTACTATGGATAGTAAAACAGTAATTACAATTGTTTTATGCATAGTTATGCTTATATTATTTATTTTAAGTAGTATCTTTAGTGGAAGCGAAACTGCTTACTCAACAGTTTCGCCTGCTAAAGTTTATGAATTAGTTGAAAACGAACATAGATTTGGAAAGTTAATTGACAAGCAAGTTAAAAAATACAATCAAATTCTAAGTACCATTTTAATTGGTAACAACTTAGTTAACGTAGCTTCATCAGCTACAATGTCTTATGTTTTATCAAAATATCTTTCTGATAATGACTCACTTGTTGTTATTATTTCGACATTAGTAGTTACTCCAATCTTAGTATTATTTGGTGAAATAACACCTAAATTAATTGCTAAAAATAATCCAATTAGATACTTAAAAGTTTTCTGTTTATTCAATGAACTAATGTTCTGAATATTCTTCCCAATCACTTTCTTTATTAGCAAACTTAGCAAAAATGTTTATGTTACAAACTCAGAAAGTGACATTAAATCAATGCTAGCACTCGCTAACGAAGAAGGGGTGCTGCAAACCGGAGAAAGTATTTTGGCTCAAAATGCTTTAGATTTAGACTCAACAAAAGTTGCACAACACTACATTAGATTAAAAGATGTAACTTACATTTCTTATAAAGCTAGTGTAGCAGAAGCGATTGAAATATTCAAGGATACAAACTATTCAAGATTACCAATTGAAAAAGATGGACAACTTATCGGAATTGTTTTATTAAAAGACATATTCTCACTTAAAAAAGGTAAAGTGATTAATTATATGAAACAAGTTCCAAGCATTTCAGCTAACTCAATTCTTTCAAGTGCTCTTGAAAAAATGAGAGCAGCAAGAGCTCAAATGGCTTTTGTTGTTGAAAACAATAACTCTACAGATGTTTTAGGTATCATTACAATTGAAGACATCATTGAAGAAATCATTGGAGAAATCTATGATGAATACGATGACGATGAACAAATTTATGAAATTTCACTTGAAAGAGCTAAAGCTCATTCAAACGTTAAAATGTCTGATTTAATTAAGCAACTCGAGATTGATGAAGAACTTATAAGCGATGATGAAAAAGCTATGGACTTGAAAACTTATTTATTAACTAAGACAAATTCAACTAAACTACTTAAATCAACAAAATTCACTATCGAAGACGAAATTAGCTTCAAGGTTATTGAATTGGTTAAAAATAAAAAATATTCAGCAATCATTGAAGTTAACAAATTGTAAAAAGTAGCAGTAATAAACTGGGACACTAAAAGTGGACAGAAGGTTTAATTAGACATAATAACACCTCAATGTTGTTGGGGTGTTTTTCAATCTAATTTTGATTGAATTCTTCCATTATTGTATCAAAAAATAAACTCATTAATTATTTTGCTAAGATCATCAAAAGTTATCTGGGTTATATCAATTAATTTTAAACATTCAGATTTTAAAATTGAAAAGAAATATTCTGCTTCTCTGTTGTCTAGCGAGTTGCCAACTCTCCCCATTGAAATAACGCCATTATTTTTAGATATTGTTTGCAAATAATCTTTAGATGAATATTGGAAACCATGATCTGAATGTGCTATTCATTGCTTGTCCAATTTTATTTTTGACATGTGTTTCATAACTAAATCTAAATCATTTCTTTTGACAAATTGTAATTTACAATAAATTTACTTTTGTGGTCAATGGCAATTGACAAAAAACAAAATTGTTTTCACAATCTTTTGGTGCTGTAATATATGTAACATCTGTTGCGATTATTTGGTTGGTTTCTCCATTGTAATCACGTTTTACGAGGTCTCCAAATTTAACATTTGTGTTTTTCTTTCTCTATCCTTTTTCTTTCTTCTAATTAAACAATGTAATTGCAATCTATTCATAATTCTACCAATAGTCCTATAATTAAGCAAAATTTGATATTTTTGTTTGATGTAATGTTCTAATCTTTTTCTTCCAAATAGACATTTATTCTTTTTAAATGCCTCTAATATTAATTCATCATTTCTATGATCACTTTTTGGGTTCTAGATTTTTTTCTTTAGTTTTTCAATTATGAATTGTTGATTTTGATTTGTTAAATATGATTGCTAATTTCCTAGTTGAAACAGAAGTTTTTTAATTTTAGATATATCAACATCAAAGTTATTCCTATCGAATGAATCTTTAAAAATTTCCAAAATTTCAATCAATTGTTCTTTTGGCATTTTTCTCATTCTTTTTAACAATATCCATTGGTGTAACTTTGAATTTTTTAGGTCTCCCTGTTCCTTTGCCCTTTTTAGGAGATTTACCTGTTTGCGATATTAGATTTGTCATTCCTAAATTATATCTTTTATATTTCTCTAAAAAATTTCTCTTCGAATATGTAGATTTTTTGTCAAAAAAGCTAACACCTTTTATCGTTCGGTATTTAATTTCGAAATCATTTCTTGACATTAAACCCTTCTTATAATCATCATAATCTGAAAAAAGTTCTAGTCATTGTTCTTGTTTTAGTTGTTTCATAATAACTCCTTAATATAAAAAACACAAAGTACGGTTTTGTCCATATTTTGTGTCCCAGTTTAGTAATGCTATTTTTTATTCATGCCCTACTCACATATATAAAAATATTTTAATTTTTAAAAATAAATCAATATTATGGTTTATAATAAAAAAATGAAAATGCAGAAAAACAGAATTATTAATATCACCAATATTCGTTGATTTCATATTAACGTTTAATTTGGTGTATTCTGTTAACAAAAACATAACAGATTACATTAAAAATGAAATCTGTTATGTAATAAATACTATAGAGGAGCTTTTAATAAAAGTAAATATTCTAGCAGGCATGCAAATATGAATATTGAAAGGATATAAAAGCCGAAATATAGAGGTTGGCAAACTTCTATATTGGTAGAAAAGCATAAAAGATTTCTACTCTTTGGTTTAACCATTGGTGCTATAGATTTACATCCTTTTAATAACATTAATTTATTTTAAATTTTGTATTAAAGTTTTGTAGATTTATAGTTCTACAAAACTTTTTATTTTATTATTTGGAGTTATTATGAAAGCAAAACAATACAAAAAATATGAAGATGTACCTAAAAAATATCGTTGAGATTTAGAAGACATTTTACAAGGTAAAAAATTAGATGACTGAATCGATGAGTATGTAACACTATACAAAGAAAGAATTAAAAATAAAGATTCAAAATACGACTCAATTGAAGCTTATTTAGAAGATTTAAAAGTTAGTGAACAATTAACACTTATTAGTAACAAGGTTTCTAATTATTTAAGTAACAAGCAAAATGTTAATTTAATTGATCCTGAAATTATCAAAAAATCACAAGATGTTGAATTTTTAGATAATCAACTTGAAACTGAATTTGGTTCTGAAATTAATAGATTTTATGCAAACTTAGACAAAATGAAAGTTTGAAAAGATGATCCAAGATTAGCAGATTACAGAATGCAAATTGAAGAAACAATTGAACAACATAAACATAAATTAAGTGATGATGTTGAAGAATACATTTTGCAAACATCATATGGAGAACCTGATCCACACAACATTTTCTCAATTATTACTAATTCAGAATTAGATTATGGATATGTTGATTTATCAGACAAAAAGAAAATTAAATTAAATAAAACAAATAGAAATCAATTACTTAAATCAGATAAAAAAGAAGTTAGAAAGCAAGCTTTTGAAAAGTTCTGAGATGCTTACTACAAACACAAAGATTCATTAGCAGAAACTTTATTCCAACACTTTAAGAGCTTAACCGTAGCTGCAAAAGTTAGAAAATACCCATCAGCAGTTATGATGTTAACTAATTCAGATAAAGTTACTGATGAAATCTTACAAACATTATTTGATCAAGTTGCTTCAAACATTAAAGTATTAGCTAAATATTCAGAAGCATACAAAAAATTCTATAAAGCTAAATATAAGTCAAAAATGGAAAAATGAGATACATTAAGAGAGCTTGTAAATGTTAAAACCTCATACACAGTTGAAGAAGCGGTTGATTTAGTTAATGAAGCTGTAAAACCGTTTGGCGAAGAATACGCAAACGAAGCTAACAAAGCATTAACAGAAAATTGAGTTGATTTTATGAGCGTCCAAAATAAACGTTCAGGAGCTTACAGTATCGGTGGAACTTATGGAATTGATAAGAAGTACATTTTAATGAACTTTGATGGTCAATTAGATTCAGTAGAAACTTTAGCTCACGAATTAGGTCACTCAATGCATTCATATTTTGCAACTAAATATCAACCATTACCACTTAGCTCATATCCAATTTTCTTGGCTGAAATTGCATCAATTTTCAATGAGTCAATGTTATATGACTACTTACTTAAAACATCTAAAAACGACCTATTTAAATTTGAAATCTTATCAAAAATTATTCAAGGGTTTATTGGTACAGTAGTAAGGCAAGTTGAATGAGCTTCATACGAATACAACTTGTACAAAGGTATAGAAGAAGGAAATGTTGCAGGAAGCTATGAAGCAATTTCAAAACTTTACCACGAAAATTCACTTAAATTCAAATACAAATCTAAGAAGGGTAAAAAAGCTAAATATGTAGCTAAAGAAAACTTGGGCTCAATTTATGTACCTCACTATTACTATGGTTTTTATGTATATAAATATGCAGTTGGACAATTAACAGCAAATTACTTCTTTGCTCAATATAAAGAAAAAGGTAAAAAAGCATTAGATAACTACATTGACAATTTCTTAAAAGCCGGTGGAAGTGATTATCCACTTGAAATTCTTAAAAAAGTTGGAGTTGATTTACTTGATAAAAACTTTTATAAGCAAAGTTTTGATTACTTATCAGATTTAGTAAATCAATGAATTAAATTAGGAAACAAAATTTTCAAATTAGATAAAAAATAAGGAGGTATCCGTGAAAAAATACAAAAAATTATTATTAGGTGCTATATCCGGTTTGTCCATAATATCACCATTAGTAATTGCTTCGTGTTCGAATACAGGTGATAAACCAGAAAAACCACCTTTGAGCAGTGCAGAGAGAGCAAATTATCAAAGATTATCTGTCCAAGAAACAAATCTTGCTAATGAAGCTTGAGCAAAATATCAAGAGTATTATGCCAAAAAAGAAGCTCTTTATGAACAATTACACGATACTGAAACTGAATATAGAACTGCTAAAAATGAAAATACAAATTCATTTAGAAAATTGATTTCATTACAATCAGAAAAAAACTTTTATAGCTTGGTGTCTAGCTCAAATGATTTAGCTGCGTTAATTTTAGCAGTTGATAATTTACCTAAAAACAATGATGTTAACTTAGAAGTTTTAGATATATTAGGGAGCTACTCAAATAAATCTTATAAAGTTGTTTTAGAAGAAGGTTCAACACCTAAATCAGAACAATATAACGCAACACTTTCTAATATTGAAAAATTAAAGCAAGAGTTAGAAAATCAAAATATTAATCTTGATATTAATAAAAAATCTTTTGCAGAAAAAACTGCTGAATATAAGAAGTTAGAAGGTAAAAATTCAGAAGAGGCACAAAAATTCAAATCAGCAATTAATCAGCTAGAACAAAATATTCAAGATTTAAACGAGCAAATTGCAGATATTAAATCTAAACAAGAAATTGCGAAACGTACATTAGATAAATTAACACAGTTAATTAATGAAGATGTCTTACTGGGTTCAAGTTTCGCAGAACAAAGAAAACAAAAGCTAAACGAATTAACAGAACAAGTAAAATCTGCAGAAGTTGAATACAACAAAACCAATGAAAAATTCAATGCTGCCGATAATGCCTACAGAGCAAAACTTATCGAAATCGAAAATCAATTCAATTCTCAATATGCAGAACAAATGAAAGTTGAATTAGAAAAGTTCAATCTTCATAATAAATTAGCTAGAAATTATCAAGCTCAATTAATTGAAGATGATTTAGCTTCATATGGCCAAGATTATGTTGATAAAAACGCTGGTCAAAATAACTTTTTAAGTAGTGAACAAGTTAAAAACATTCTTTATCCTAATATTGCATTCAATAAATCTAAAGTTAGTGATAGATTCGCTCAAAAACAAATTTATCAAGAAGTATATAACTCAGTTTATTCATCAAGCACATATCCGTGAGATGCAAGTGCTGGATATGGTTCTCCAGTTGACCCATTACTTTGAACAACTTATTCATCTCTTATTTCTTTAGAAAGTTCAGGTAAGGCAAAATTTATTAACAATGAAAAATCAGCACTTTCTGAAGATGGAATTACAAACAAGAAAACAGAACTTATCTTACAACCTACATTACAAAGATTTAAATTAGATTTAGCTGACGCAATCATTCTATATGTTCAAAAAGAAGAAAACGGAACTAAATTAGTTGACTCAAATGGTAAGCCAATTTTAGAAGCTATTGTTTTTGATCAAGATGACGCCGGATTAGTTCCTGGACCAACTGAACACGATGATGTGCTTAATGTAGATTACTACACAACAAGTATTGTTAAAAGAACTTCGTCTAATCCACGTTCTATTAACTCAGCTAACTTCTTCGAAAAAGTTGGATTAGCTCACAGAATGGAATTTAGAATTAGAAACGGTGTATTTTGAGTTGATTCAAACGGTAATAAAACACAATATCCTGTTGTTGCAGATGACTTTTATATTTCAATTCTAAGAACAAAAATGAATGACACACTATTTAGAAGACAAAATGGTGGAAGCAAAACTGCAGATGATGATATTAGATCGATGTTATCTGAACCAAATAAACTTTTTGATGATAGACAACAATATACAAACTCTTATTTATTTGATTTATTTAATGTAAGCTTAGACAAAATATTAGATCGTTCAAATTCAGTTGTTAACAAAGATGGACACTCATATTTTGGACTTGAACGTCTTAATGAAAATGCAGCTGCATCATTTGTAAATATTTTAGATATGATAACTAAATCATATGAATTTGCTGCAGCACCATCTGAATTTATTAAAGATAAAAACAGAAGAAATGATCAGGACATAACTCCACAAACTAAAGAAGATCAAAGTAATGAAGTCAAAATTAACAAAATTAGACAGTCAGTTCAATCGATTGATGGACTCGCAAAAGATTCAGGTATCTACTGATATGGATTTTCACAGGATAAAACTTTATTTGCTGGAAAATACTATGGTTCTAAATTTAATTCAGACACATTAACTCAATCAACATTTAAAAATATGCATTATTGAGATTCAGAGTTTGTTAATAACCCAACAACAATTAATCAGTTCTCTTCAAGATTTCAAAACTATTTAGTTGATGCTGCGATTTTTGATGATTCATCATATAACCAATATTTATTTGGTCAAAAAGCATCATATCCATTTACAGCCTTAACTCAAAAAAGAAGAGATGCAGTATTGCAAGATCCAAATGACTATGGACTTAACTCAGTTAAGTTATCAAATAAAGGTTCATTAACAAAACACTTTATTTGATCACTTTTACCAAAAGAAGGTTCATCAACAACTTACTTTAATGATGCTTATTCATACGTAATGTGAAATATGTCAACTGCCGAAGCAATTTCTCAATCTTCTAAAAATGCAATTAAATCAGTATCTGTAGGTACAGGGGCTGAATTTAAAACAATTTTATCAGCTGCAATTGACTGAAACACAATCGGTATGATGCAAAGAAAACCACAACCTGCAGTTGGGTGAGTAAGTTACCTTGCGCCTGATAATGATATTAATTCAAACGCTTTAGATAACTCAACTACAAACAGTTTAAGAAGCAATAGTGATATTGTTAATGCATTTTTTGTAGTTGATTCACAAACAGGACAAAGAGTTGATTTCGGCGCAATTGGAAACTTAATTAATCCGAGCGATACTCAAAACATTAATACAACAGCTGATGATTCAGTTAAGAGTGTTGTTTATGAGCAACTTAAAGCAAGAATGAAAGACTTACTCGATAGAGTTTATGCTCAAAACCCTACTCTCCTAGGTAAAACAGTAGATATTAGTATCTTTTATAGATTCTTCAACTATCCAACTTTAGCCGTTAATGCACTTGATTTACTTATTAAAGCTTGAAATGGTTTAGATCCTAGATTAAACATTAAATTAATCAAACCAATAGATAAAGACGAGTGAAGAGGATTCTGAACTACAACGCCATCTCCGGTAGACTTAATAGGATGAGGATACGACTACAACGGAATTGGTTCAGGTATCACAGGAGTCGCACAAAGAGCTCATATAACTACTGCAATGCTTGCAATTTTAGCTGACCCTGAATATGCACAAAAAATGCAAGCTTTATACCCTCAACTTTATAAAGCAGCACAAAGACTTGGTGAATTTATCAAAATTGATGGAAATAAATTATCAATTACACCAGAGCAAGTTACATTCAATTTAACAAACAGTCAAGTTCAACATCTTTCAAACATTATGGGTATGTACAAATGAGATGGTGAAAAATTAATCAGAATGGATGAATCAGACAACTTAAGTTCATATACATCTTGAGATAACTTAAATGCAAACTTCTGATTAGATTACACACAAAATCCAGATCCAGTTACTGGTGAAATGGTTTCAAAATTAGATTTAGTTCATTTAGCACAAGAAATTGGAAACTTTGTTGGAGCAGTACCGAGTGCATTCTCATATATGAGTACATCAATACTTGCTAAAACACTCAAAAACCCTAACTATTTAGTTCCTGAATTTGAAACAGAAATTCCATATTGAGTAGATATTAGAACAGTTAATGGAAAATAATTGAAAGGAGAAAAATGATTAAATACTTATTTAAACGTATAGGTTTTGCTATCGTTACTTTGTTTATCATTATAATGGTAGTTTACCTTATGGTTGCTCAGTTTTCAGATAACCCATTTGCTAAAAAAGCACTTGAGCAAGCTGGTGAAAATAATTCTTCAGCAGTTAATGCAGGTGAGATGAAAAGGTTATTTGAAAACTCAGTTAAGTACCATTTAATACCTGATAATTTGATTTATGAGAATGTTAAAACAGAATGATTTAATATGAAACTAAATCCAGTTATCAGATTTGGTTACTGAGTTGGAGATTTATTTAGCAACCCATCAAACCCATTTGGATATCCATTCAATAATTCACTTTTAGAAAATGCAGATGTTAAAACAATTCCTGAATATTTCTTTAAGTACCTTAAATACTCTATTATTATCACATTACCTGCTTTCTTAATTTCTTCTCTTATCGGAATTACTTTAGGAATAGTTTCAGGATACAAACGTGGAACAGTTGCTGATGCATCAATTAACTTCTTTGCTCTTATCTTTATAGCGCTTCCATCGTTTGTTATCGCGCCTATTATTATTTCAATCTTGTTCTCAATGAACTTTCCACCAAATTTCATTAACTTTAATAACCCTGCTGAAGTTGAAGCCTATGGTGTAGGCAAAATGATATTAAGTTGACTTCCACCAATCTTAGTTATCGTGCTTGGTTCACTATCAGGTTACATTACTTACACAAGAAACCAAGTTATTACAGTTCTTACATCAAACTACATTTTAATTGCTAAATCTAAAGGTTTAAGCAAAAGAGAAATTTTCTTTAAATATGTTTTAAGAAATATTTCAATCCCACTTGCTGCGATTTTAATTCCATCTTACATTCCTCTTTTAAGTGGTGGAATTGTTATTGAAACTTACTGAGGAGTACCTGGTACATCACAAGTTATTACACAAGCATTCCCTAATGGTGAAATTAACATCATTATGTTCTCAACAGTGTTCTTCACATCACTTAGTTTATTTACAACAATACTTGTAGATATATCATTTGCTTTCTTAGATCCTAGAATTAAATACTCTGCATCTAACCCATATAGTGTTACAAGATTTATAAGAAACTACTTCTTAAGAAATAAACAATTTAAAGAAAATGAAAAAATAAAACAATCATAGAGAGGAGCAAATATGAACGCAAGAGAATTTGAAAAGAAATATAAATTATCTTTAGATAGCATTCGTCCAGCCATTTCACAATTTGCCCCTAAAGATGATAGTACGCTTAATTCAATCGCTGGTAAGCCTAAAAAACTTTTAGTTGAAATAATTAAACGTTTCTTTACAAACTGAGTTGCAGTTGCTGCATTATTTGTATTTATAACTATCTTAGTAATTTCAATTTTTGTAACTGAAACTGCAAAGTATTCAGCTACAAAACCACTTTATAATTCAGTTGGAATTTGAACAATTGACCCACAAACAATGCAAGTTGGTAAATACATTGATTCATCAACAAGTAACATCATAGGGCTACCACCAATGAGCAGTCCTTGATATCCTGCTCAAGGTCACATCGATAACTATGAGACATTAATTAATACTTGAGCAAGTAGTGATTATTATGGTGGAGTTTTATGAAGAGACTTTATTTACTTTGGTGAAAATAATCCTGCTAATGCAATTAAAATTGTTGATATCTCAGATTCAACAAACAAAGTTTTAGTTAATGCTTACGTATTTAACAAAGTTCAAAATATCGGTATTGCTTTAGAAAAATCACAAATTGACCCATCAGTTTCAGCTGAAAAAGCTAGAGAATACATTCATGCTATCTTAAATCACAATCCACAATTTTCATTATCTACTTACTTAGGAACAAACCAAGCTGGAGTCGATATATGAACACAGTCTTGAGTTGGAACTTGAGAAGCAATTAAATTAGCTTTAATAGTTGCTACAATTCAAACAATTATCGGGGTTGCAATTGGTGCTTATTTAGGTTTCCATGTTGGAACTTGAATTGATACAACAATAATGAGACTTATTGATATTTTTATGGCACCACCAACAATGATTTGATTATTAATCTTTGCTGCTACATTCGGTACATCAAACTTAACTTTAGGAATAGCACTTGTATTTATTGGTTGAGTTAGATCGGTTGGAAGTACAAGAATGTTCATAATTACTGTTAAAGATCAAGAATACATTACAGCTTCACAATCAATCGGTGCATCAAAAGCTAGATTAATTTACAAACACGCATTACCTGCAATCATTGGAAAAATTTCAACAAGCTTCGTTGCATCTATTCCATCAATTATTATGCAAATTTCATCACTTGCATTCTTAGGATTCTTCAAATCAGATAGTGCTAACTTAGGAACGATTTTGTCTAACGCAGCATCACAAGCAGGAGATAACGCGTTTATCTTAATCTTGCCTGCATCAATCTTATTATTAATTTCAGTTTCACTTCACTTTGTTGCATTAGGAGTTCACGATGCTCTTGATCCAAAAGTTATTAAAACAAGATAGGAGGTAAATTTATGGAAAACAAAGATTTATTATTAGATGTTAAAAACCTTAAAGTCTCATTTAAATTAAGAAGAAATAAATTTATCACTATCGTACGTGGTGTTGACTTAAAAATCAAAAAAGGTGAAATCATAGGTATTGTAGGTGAATCTGGTTCAGGAAAATCAGTTACATCTAAATCGTTACTTAACATAAATGAGAATTCATTTATTACAGCTGATAAAATGGAAATTGATGGAATTAACTTACTCAGTAGCGAAAAAGATAAATTCTGAGAGACAATTAGAGGACATAAAATCGGTTATATTCCTCAAGACCCACTTACATCACTTAACCCAACTAGAAAAATTGGTAAACAATTGTTAGATGCGCTTAACAAAAATGCTGAATGAAAAAAATCAACATACTTAGAAAAAAGAGAATACTTAATTTCACTACTTAAGCGTTTTGGGATTCGTCAAGCTGAAGCTGTTTTTGATATGTACCCACACACACTTAGTGGTGGTATGAAGCAACGTGTTGTTATTACAATGGTTGTTGCACTTAAACCAAGTTTAATTATTGCTGATGAACCTACAACAGCACTTGACCCTACAGTTCAAGCTTCCGTGTTATCATTATTTGAAAATATTAGACAAGAATTCAATATTACAATTATCTTAATCTCACACAACATTTCAGTTGTTGCAAAATTCTGTGACTACATTTATGTAATGTACGCAGGAAAAATAGTTGAGAAAGGAACAAAAAAGGATGTTTTCACAGAACCAAAACACCCTTACACGTGAGCTTTAATTTCAGCTATTCCTGAAAATAGAGAAGATAGATTATATTCAATCAGTGGAACACCACCTGATATGAATAACTTACCTTTAGGAGATGCATTCGCACCAAGAAACCAATATGCATTAGAAATTGATTTTCTTAAAGAACCTCCTTTATTCGAAGTTTCACCAACACATTGAGCAGCTACTTGATTATTGCATCCAGATGCTCCAAAAGTTGAATTATCAAAAGAATTACAAGCCAGATTAGAAAGTTTTAAGAAGGTGTTTAATGAGTAAAAAAACAATATTAGAAATTATTAATCTTAAAAAATACTTTGTTAACAAAAACAATGTTAACAAAGCTGTTGATGATGTTTCTTTTGATTTAAAAGAAGGTGAAATAGTAGGTCTCATAGGTGAATCAGGTTCAGGTAAGACAACAATCGGACGTTCATTATTACGTTTATATAATGACTACAACGGTTTTGTTAGATTAGATGGAAAAATCATTTCAGGAAAAAGAATTTCTAAAAAACGTAAGAAATTTATGCACAAAAACATCCAAATGATTTTCCAAGACCCAATGGCATCGCTTAATGGACAAAATACAATTTTCAGTATTTTAAAAGAACCATTAATTGTTAATGGAATAATTAAAAATAAAATTAAAAACATTAAAAAAGATTGAAAAGATGTCACAAATAACTTCAGATACACGTTTTTAGAACAAGAATTATTGTTAAGACTCGAAAACTTAAAAATAATTAACAAACTTCACATCCCATTAATTAAAAAATGAGAAAAGTTATCTGAAAACATTCAATTTGATATTGAAAACAATATTGATGATCAATTTAATTCATATTTTGCATATTTAGAAGAGAGAACAAAAATTAACTCTCAAGTTATTAACAACCTTTATAAAAATAATGAGAAGTTAATTCAATTATTTGAGCAAAAACAATCTGACTTTAGACATAGAAAAATCGACTTAGATGAAATTGATCTTGAGGAAGCTAAACTTAAATATAAAAAAGTTAAACAACTTGCAAGTTTTAGCCCAGAGTACTTTGAATTAAAAGTTTTATACAATGACCAAAAAGTCTACTACAAAGAGCAAAAAGTGAATTTCAAGGATACTGTGTCAATTTCGAAAACATCAATTAAAAACTTTTTAGCAGAAGTTAAAAACGAATACACAATGCACAAAAATGATGCAAGAAGTACAACATTTTTAGACTTATATTTTCACGAATACAAACTTTATTTAATTAACTATAGCTTATATAGACAGTTAAAACAAAATTATCGTTTGCTTAAATTTTTATCATTTGAAGATTTAGTTGAGCTCTCAGATGAGTTTAGAGCTTACTCACAGGACTTTTATACAAAATTAAATGTTGATACAAGATTTAAATCATCAATCAAAGAACTTCAAAACATAGTTTCAAAAGAATACAATTTTGATCTTTCAAAATTCATTCAAAGATCACAGCATTTAGGTTCTAAGTTATGTCAAAACTATAAAGAAGCTAAAAAAACGAAAAATAAAACATTCTTTAGAATGATTGTAGAATTCTTTAAAGATCCTCAAGATGTAAGTGATCAAATCAAAGTTGCAAAAGAAGAACTGAAACAAAAACAAGAAGTGTTTAATTGCGAACTTGCAAAATACTTACAAGAATACTCAAATAGAATTTATGACATTAGAGCAGAAATTGATGAAGCATTAAAATTCCAACAAGAGTTAAGAAGTAAAGATAATGTGATTTTCGAAAACTTCAAGAAAAATCACGCTAACTTTATCAAGTTTTACAAAGAAAACTTAATTGAACCACTACTTAAAGAACCTAAAGCATCTAGAAATAATGCTTTAATTAAACAAAGACAAATTGATTTAAATATCTATAAAACAAATGTTTCAGATAGATTAAATGGAATTGAATCATTCAAAATTGAAACAAAATATTTAAATGCAAACTTAAGTGATATTAGATTGCTTATGGGAATTTCAAATTTAGATATGTGACTTCAAAATAGATGTTTTGCTAATTTTGTTAAATTCTTAATTGCTCCATATCGTTTCTTAAGAATAGGTAACTTATATGTAAGAAATATAATTTACAAGTCTCTAGAAGATGTTGGGTTGCTAAAACAATTTGCTTACCGTTATCCACACGAGTTTAGTGGTGGTCAAAGACAAAGAATAGTTATAGCAAGAGCTTTAATTACAGAACCTAAAGTAATTGTTGCTGATGAACCGATTGCTTCACTTGATATTTCTATCCAAGCTCAAGTTGTGAATCTTTTAAAAGATTTATGTAAACAAAAAAATATTGCTATGATTTTTATAGCACACGATTTATCAATGATTGAATATGTCGCTGACAGAGTTCAGATTATGCATTTAGGTAAAATTGTTGAATCAGGACAAACTGAAGAAATCTATGCAAAACCAATTCACCCTTACACACTTAATTTATTCAAAGCAATACCTAAAATTTCAAATGCTAATGAAAAATTCCAAGATGTTAAGTTTGAATTATCATATTTAGATGAACAACAATTCCCTAATATTCCAACAATTCATACAGTTGAGAAAAATAAACATTATATTTATGCAACTGATGAACAAGCTAAAAAATGAAAAGAAGGTAAATACAATTAATGAAAAAGTTAATATATAGAAGTTTAAATAAATTAAAATTTGAATTTGCAACACTTAGATTTTATTTAATATCACTAGCTTTTCTAGTTATATACTTTGTGATAGTTGGTGCATATTTAGGAAAAAATAATGCATTATTATCTGAGAAAAAATATCATTACAACATACTCATAAACGGTTTTTCAATTCCGGCTTATGTTACTTGTTTAGTGGCTTTATTATGTATTATTTTCAAATTTGGTTTTTTAGAAAAAAGTATTGAAAAATTCAAGATGTCTTGAACTAATCTACAAGATGCTAAAGAACAAAGAAGGCTCAAGTCTATGTCTAATGAAGAAAAGAGAGCTTATCTTCATACAAAGGAAAAAACTAAAAAAAGACAAATAGACAAACCTACACCATCTAAGTTTCCGTTTGTATTTAACTTTTCAATTTATTTACTTTTATCAATTATCTTCACAATTATTATTTATGCCTAATAATCCTTACACATAGCTTTAAAACTATGTGTATTTTTATACCCTTTCACCAAATGAATATTTTCAAAAACTCAAATCTCTGATATTAAATGTGCATACTTATTATAAGTAGGTAAAATGTTAATTATATTTTTCATTGATTTTTACAAAAGAGTAAAAAGATGAGAAATTCTTATTATTTATCACTTTCTGGTTTAATAGTAAATTTAACAAACTGATTATTCAGTTTGTTTTATTTTTAGATGGTTAAAAATTGATATAATAAATAATATGCCTTAGTGGTGAAATGGTAGACACCGTGGACTCAAAATCCACTGGAGAAATCCGTGCAGGTTCGAATCCTGTCTAAGGCACCATCTTACTGCACTTTGTGCTATTTTTTTATACCTTTTTAGTACTCATACAGTAATAAAGAGCTAATAGAATATTTGAATATCTTTGTATAATAATTTTAATATTTGAATTTAAAGGAATGATATGAAGTTATATTATGGAACTGATTTAGAATACATTAAGTCAATAATTAAATCTGAGGAAAAAGCTGTTCTTGAAAGAGATATTTTTATTTTTGACAACAACTCATATTTAAGCTCGTTTGATACGTTAAATGAGATTTTGTTAAGCAATGGTTTATTTTCTTCTAGCAAACTAATCATCCTCGAGAATATTAGTTTTAGCAAAGCTACAAAATCTAAAGATAATTCTAAAAATGAGTATTTATTAAATTTATTAAAGTCAGTTGATTCAAATATTAGTGTTTATTTAATTTACAAAACAGAAATAATAAATAAAAGAGTTATAAGCGACGATGCATTAAAACTATGCGAAAAACCTAAAAAAATAGCCGCATTATTGCCTACACAGCTTGCAGACTATGTTATAAGTGAATTTGCAAAAAATAATATTGCTATAGATAAAACAACTTCATTGGTATTTTTACAAAAATTACCTAATGACTGAAAAATTATTAATAATGAAATTAATAAGTTGTGCTTATTAAACAAAACTATTACAGAAGATATAATTGAGCAAACTATTGCACCTTACCCATCAGATGATCCTTTTCAATTTTCTAATGCTATTTCAAGAGATGATTTTCAAGCTATGTATAAGATCTTTGAACAAAAGAAAAACGAAAATACACCTGTTATATTATTGTTTGCAAACTTTGTTTCAACGTTTACATTAGTAAATAGAATTTACTGATATCAAAGTTTAGGACTTAATATCTCTGAAATTTCACAAGCTTTAAATATGAATGAAAAAAGAGTTTTTGTTCACGTGATGATTTTAAAAAGATTTGGTTTTGATAGAGTGCAAAAAATAATTGAACAATTAGCTAAAACAGATAAATTATTAAAAACTTCAGGAGTCGATTCATATGATATTTTCGAAATGTTTATGATACAAAATTTCGCCAAAAATAAATAAAACATTTATTTACTTGGATTCTCAAATTGTTAAATCAAAAAATGTTGAAGTTATCCAAAATTACTATGATCAAGTGCTAAAAGTGATTACTTCAAACATTGATGAAAAATTTGTTATTGTTCTACCTGATTTATATTCTCTATATAACTTTGATTTATTATCATCAAAAACAAATACAGAGCAAATTTTCTTACAGAAAATAGATAAGTTGAAAAGTTTTGTTTCTAATTTAAAGAAATTAAATGTTGAAATTCAAGGAATTATTAAGTTTGATAATATAACTTCGTTTGCAGAATTATTAAGTAGACATAATGGTTTTGATGTTCAAAAAATTTTGAATAACGAAACATCATCAGATGAGACAAAGTATGTTGACTTATTGAACACACAAATGATGGATTTAGAATCTCTTGCAAATTCAGATAATCAGTTACATAAAGATTTTGAAAAAATTTACAAGTGACTTCAAATTGAATATGAAATTTCTAGTGTTGTCATTTCAGGTTTATTTGATTTTCTTAATGATAAGCAAAATAATATTCATAAACCTCATATTCAATTAATCAAAAAAGCAATTGATAATTTAGCTGTAACCGTAACTCAGATTACTTTATATGAAAAGTGCTACGACAAAGCTTTAAAAGTATGTAAACTATTCAACAATTATGATGTATTTACTAAGTTGGATACACATAAAGTAAGGAACATTGGAGACTATGATAAAGTTGTTTTTGCTAAAAACAATTTAAACTTCATATTCGATCCTAATTCATTCATCAATAAGTTTAATGATGTTTTAATTTACAAAACAGAATTATTATCAAACATTTTAAATTTATTGTTAATATCACCTAAATTATTTGGATATCAAATTCCATTTAAGCCATTCAATAACAATGAAAATAATTTAAATTCAGTTATTAATTGAGAAGATAGATTTTTTGATTTATTCAACACTTCAATTTTCAAAAGATACAAGATTCTAAAATACAATCCAAAATTTAAAAAGATTTCTGTCTCTACATTTAAGACTAAAAAGTTAATTTGAAAAAAAATTATGTGCAACAATGTAACACATAATGTAATTATCAATAAAACAAATGGTTATATAAGAATTAAGTTCTTATTTAAAAAAATTAATAAGAAGAAATTAGAACCTTGAGGGTTTTATATTTATTAATTTAATCTTTTTTAATATTCAATAATATACTAAGGTATGCTCTTTTTATTCTGCTTGCTGTGTATCTTTTCGATACACATGCATCAATAAATGAGTAATAATCATCATTTAAATTAACTTGTTTTTTAAATAAATTTTCCATACCCTCGTCAATCATTTTAATTGAAGCTAATTGTTGAGGTGTTTTTTTATTTACTATTTTCTTAAACTTTTTATAAGTACTTGCAATATCATTTTTTGACTTATAAACTAGTCACATAGGCGTGAATGTAGAAACATCTTCATTGTTTTTAATCATACTTCTAATTTTTGAAGCACTTGCAAAATTAGACATAGTTTCATCTGAATGAAATGGAATTGTTCTTTGGATTGAAATTGCTTTAATATCTAAATTTGAATTAACAATTTCTTTAACATACTCTATTCCTAAAATATCATTAGGTAAAGTTATGCTTACTCCTATTAAATCGGATAAAGCTTGGGAAGCTGCTCTAGGAAATCCTGTTCCTTTTTGCTTTAAATAGAACTTAATTTTCTTATTGTATTCATCAATATTATCTTTTATAGTTGTTGCGATTTTATAAAACAAATCAATATCATTTGTTTCAGAACCAAAAACTAAGTATTTTATTTTATGTTTAGCAAGCTGTTTTACAGCATTTGATGCAAAAATATGAGCTGCTTGAATTGATTTTTTATCATCAAGCTTAATAACTTTATTAACACCATATTTTTTTGCTATTTTAGCTCTTTGTCTGAATGATGCAATAGGGAATTCTCCACGTTGAGTGTATTTGTTTGTCATTCCAACAACAATATAAGCATTAGGAATGTTTTCTTTAATTCATTTTATTTGATAAATATGGCCATTGTGAAATGGGTTGTATTCGGCCACAATTCCAACAATGTTCTTTTTTCTTGCAATAAAACTTTTCATGAATAAAATTATTATAATATAAATATATGAGTTTTTAGAATGCTAATAAATATAACTACTTATATATGATTTAAAAAAATACTTGGTTACTAAATATGTTTAGTAACCTGAAAGGAACATATTATGTTAAGTATTATTAAAGAACTCAAGCCGAAATTAGCTAAATTCAACATAGCAATTTTAGTTATTTCTATATTTGTGCTTATTTCAGGTTTTTCATACTTTGTATTTTTAATGGCACTTACAAATTGCAAAAAATCAACTACTTCATCAAATGCTGTAATTTCACTTTTAGATTTGGGTGCACTTATGTCCCAATGATGATTAGTAACATTGATGCTTATATTTGGAATTCTTAATGTAATTTGCATAGTATTTATGTTTGATATTAGAAAATCTATTTTTGCATTAATTGCAAATGGAAAATTAGATTCAAAATATGCATCACTATTTAGAAAACATATGATTTTACAAATTATAGGTTTATTATGTGCAGGAATTCTTCCAATCGTTACATCAGTGCTATTGAAAAAAGAATTAATCACACTTGATCAAGTGGTTCAAAAATTAGATTCTCCAACAGAAGTTTCACTTATCAAATAATTAAAAGTAGCGTTTGCTACTTATTTTTTTTACATTGGAAAATATAACTAAAAAATCTAAAAATGGACTATTATTTTTTACCTTTTATACTATAATATAAAAGCTTTTAGACTAGTCAAAATATTAAAAAGGAGGTAACAATGGCCATTGTTCCAAAACGTAAAACGTCAAAACAACGTAAACACAAAAGAAACAGTCATTCAGCATTAGAATTACCTAACCTTGTAAATTGCAAGCAATGTTCAAACAAAATTGAACAACATGTTGTATGTAAATTCTGTGGATTTTATAAAGGTAAAAAAGTACAAGGGTACAAAGCTTTATTAGATCGTAACAACTAATAATTTAATTAAATTTATAAACTAGAACAGGTAACTGTTCTTTTTTTGTTCATTTTTGAGAGTTTTTACTAAATAAGTGGAGGACAAAAAATGAAATTATATTCAATCGGAGAAATAGTTTATAAAAACAAATCAAACATTATTTTAGAATCAAAAGGAGATGGATACATAGTAACTGTTGCTGACGACAAAAGATGAGAAGTTGGACAAAAGACAAAACTATATTTATTTGAATACAGAACAGATTATATGACACACACTTATGGGTTCAAAGAATTTAAAGAAAGGTTATTATTTATCGACCTTATTGGTATAGAAAAAGTAGGGGCTAAAATTGCAATGAGCATTCTTGAAAAAGGATGAGAATATGTAGCTCGCTTAATAGTTGATCACAAAGCTGAAGAATTAGCGTCAATTCCATTTGTTACTGAAAGAATGGCTAACTTAATTTGTTTTGAATTAGGAAACAAATGAGCAAAAATATTAACAAATGGAGATGCTAAAAAAGCTGAAAAACTACAACTGAAAGACGAGTTATATAAATCATTATTAGTTTTAGGATTTACTAAAGGTCAAATTGAAAGTGCA